>JAJYIO010000058.1 GCA_021790035.1 bacterium
GCCGAACTCGTGACCGAGGACCGCCGCGACCTGGCCGTGGTGATAGCCCGCCAGGTTGAAGCTGATGACGCCCAGGCGGTCTGCGGTCCGTTCGGGATCGCCGCTGCCGAAGAACCGCAGGCCGGGAACCTCGCGCAGGCGCCGGAGTGCGTAGGTCGTGAGCTCGCGCTCGTGCTCGGCCAGCGTGTCCATTCCCCACGCCGAAAGGGCCTTGATGGCCGCGGCGAACGCCACGACCCCGATGGCATTGGGGGAGCCGGCTTCCTCCTTCTCGGGGGGATCCAGCCAGACCGCCTCCTCGAGCGTGACGAGCTTGACCGTGCCGCCGCCCACCAGGTCGGGCTCGCCTTCCAGGAAGGGTTCTCGCGGTCCGACGAGGACGCCCGTGCCGTAGGGCGCGTACATCTTGTGCGCCGAGGCGACCAGGAAGTCGATATGCTCGGGATCGGACAGCGGGCGCATCGAGATCGCACGATGGGGGGCTAGCTGTGCGGCGTCGACGACGATCGCCGCCCCGGCGGCATGCGCCATCGCGGCGATCTTGTGGATCGGCGGCGTGAACCCCGTGACGTTGGATGCCCCGGTGACCGTCACCACCTTGACCCGCCCGGCATGACGGGCCAGCTTGACCTCGAGGTCTGTCAGCGACAGGGTGCCGTCTGGTTCGAGATCGATGTAGTCGACCTCGGCGCGGGATCGCCAGGGGAGCATGTTGGAGTGGTGCTCCATCATCGTGGTCAGCACGACCGAGTCAGCAGGCAGCGGAAACCGGGCGGCGAGCTTGTTGAGGGCCTCCGTCGCGTTCTTGCCGAACACCACCACGCGCTCGGGGCCGGCCCCGAAGAACTCCCCGACGATCTGGCGCGCCTCATCGTAGATGGCGGTCGCCATGCGGCTCTTGAAGCCCGACCCGCGGTGGACGCTGGCGTACCAGGGCAAGAACTCCTCGACGGCGCGCACCACGCCCTGCAGCGCCGGGGTCGTGGCCGCGTTGTCGAGATTGATGTATGGCGCGATCCGGCCGTCGAAGAGGGGGACCTGCTGGTGCAAGCCGACGACCTGTTCGCGCCAGGCGATGGGAAGCTCGGCGATCTCGGACGACAAGGCCATGCCACCTCCAGCTGTGCTCGGGGGTCCGCCCCCGTCTACCGCAAATGGTTCCCCGGGGACCCTGGCGGTTCGCCTCGCCCTCCGGAGTGCCATCATGGCCCGCCCGGGCCCGCCCTGCAAGCGGAGTAAAACCGATCGAACGATCTGCGATTGAGCTCATGCGGCGAGAAGGTCAAACCGGGAACAGGTTGCGCAGCGCAGCGACCGCGCAGAGGGCCCAGTCCGACAGCAACAGGGGCGGTGCTTGAGATCGCCCGCACGGCAGTGCATCCTGGATGGATGGCGGTCAAAGACGGCCCGGCGCGGTCGCATGCCGAGCGCAAGTGCCTGGGGGCCTGGTACACGCCCGAGGTGCTGGCCGCGCGGATCGTGAGCCGTGCCGCGAGTCTGGTGGAAGGGCCGATCCGGAACATCCTGGATCCCTCGTCGGGCGACGGGGCCTTTCTGATCGCAGCTCGGGCGATCGTTCCGGGAGCCCGGCTCTGCGGCGTGGACGCCGATCCCATGGCCTGGTCCGCATGCCAGGAGCGTGCTCGCGGTGCCCACGTCGTGCTGGGCGACAGCCTGCTGTCCGAAGACGAGGGCGGGATCGCCTGGACCCGGGAGTTTCCCGAGGCCGAGGCAGCTGGCGGATTCGACCTGGTGGTCGGCAATCCGCCCTGGGAAGTCCTCGAGGCCGCAGCCCACCAGGGGCGCCAGAGCCGCCGGGCCTATGCCGATGCACTGAGGCGGTCTGGCGCCCAGGTTTTTGCGACCGGCGCCAAGATCAACCTTTACCGCGTCGCGATCGTACGCGCCTTCGAGCACCTGCGCTCTGGCGGCGTCCTCGCCTTCGTGGTACCCGGCGGCCTGCTGCGCGACGCGGGCAGCGAGGCTCTGCGCGGTTTTCTTCTGGATGCGGGCGAATGGTCCGAGGTCTGGGAGTTCGAGACCGGAGCCACGCTCTTTCCCACTGCCCACCGGGACCTGTCCTGCTGTGTCGTCTTCGTGCGCAAGGGCCGGCCCACCGACCAGCTGAGCATCCATGCGGCCGGCTCCGGCACGCCCGTGCTCCTCGACCGCGCCGTCCTGGATCGCCTCGGCGCTCCCGACCGCACCATCCCGGCTCTGGCCTCCGAGGCGGAACTCGACCTCATGACCCGCCTCTGGCGGCTGCCGAAGCTAGCCGATTGCGTCGGTGGCATCCGTAAGGGAGACGTCAACCTCACGACCGACCGGGCGATGTTCTGCGACCATCCGACCGATCTGGCGCTCCGGACGGGCAAGGAGATCGGCCCCTATCGCGTGCCGGACGGCCCCCGGCGCTGGGTCGCTCCGGAGCGGTTCGGCAAGCGGGCCCACACGGAGAGCGTGCGCGTGGCGTGGCGGGACATCGCCGATCGCACCTTGCGCAAGCGGATGTGTGCCGCTCTGTTGCCACCGCGCTCGGTTCTGGCCGATACCCTGAACTTCCTGGTCCTGTCGGGGGACGAGGCCGAGGCCGCCTACTTCGTGGCCCTGCTCAACAGCCACGTCTTCGAGTGGGCCGTGCGCCGCCGATCCGCCCACAACCACCTCGGCAAGCGCATCGTGGGGCCTTGCCCCGTCGTGCCGTATCGGTCCCGAGACACCCGTTGCCGGCAGATCGCAGACCTCGCCAAGAGAGCCGAGAAGAGCCCCGAGGCCGCAATCCAGGCGGACGCCGCCCTGGCCCACCAATACGGGCTATCGCGGGCAGACCTGGCGCTGATCCTCGAGGGCTTTCCCAAGCAGCCCTACGCCCTCAAGGAGGCGATCCTCGGCGCGTTCGACGGTTGAGAGCCAGGCCGCAAGAGACCGACCCTCCGAGCACGTGCTGCCTCTGCCTAGCTAGGCTGGACTCGACGCCCGCGCCCGCGCCTGGAGCTTGCTCGCAGCCATCATGCAGGCCGAGCGCACCGTGACGCCCGCGGCCGAGCGGCTGGCCTCCTGGAGCGGAGCCAGGGCCGCGAGATCCCCGATCTTGCCCAGCGCCTCGGCCACCGCCTTGAGCAGGGGCGAGTCGTCGGCGCGGGTCCGGAACAGCTCCAGAAGCGGTTCCACGGCCTCTTGCGCCTGCAGGCGCCCCAGCGACGATACGGCCGAGGCCCGCACCAGTTCGGCCTCGTCGGTCAGCCGGGCGCAGATCGCCTCCACTACCCCATCCCCGCCGATGTGGCTCAAGAGGAAGATGGATCGGCGCCGGACCTCCGCGGTCTCGTGACCGGTGAGGGGAAGGAAGGGCTCACCAGCTGGCAGGGTGCCGGCCTTCAAGAGGTCGGACATCCGGTTCATGAACCTCTCGTCCGAGTCGTTGAAGACGGCGTCCAGCAGCGCGTCTTGCAGGTCCAAGGCCTCGGTACCCATCGTCGAGTGGGATCCTCGTCTACGTGCGAACGGGAGCGCCAACGCAAGCTCCTCTTCTCATTCTACCAACGGCAGGGGGAGCCTAAGCGCAACATGCTCTCGGGCTCTCGATATAAAATGAGCCACATGTCCGGTTTCTACGCGCCCCCGTTCCCCTCGGGATGGATCGAGGTGGTCTGCGGTTCGATGTATTGCGGCAAGACGGAGGAGCTCATCCGCCGGGTCCGCCGTGCCGAGATCGCCCGCCAGAGGGTCCAGGTCTTCAAGCCCATCGTCGACACGCGGTACTTTCCCGAGGACGTGTCGAGCCACAGCGGCATCCGGTACCGTGCCGTCCGGGCCGAAGGGTCGGGCGAGATCTACCAGCTCGTCGATCTGGACACGCAGGTGGTCGGCATCGACGAGGTCCAGTTCTTCGACGAGGGCATCCTGGACGTCGTCCAGCGCCTTGCCAACGATGGCCGGCGCGTCGTGTGCTCTGGCCTGGATATGGACTTCCGCGGAGAGCCCTTCGCGATCATGCCGCGACTGCTGGCGATCGCCGAGATGGTGGACAAGCTCACCGCGGTCTGCGTCGTCTGCGGGGGGCCGGCCACGCGGAGCCAGCGCCTGATCCAGGGAGAACCGGCCCGGTGGGACGATCCCGTCATCCAGGTCGGCGCGGCGGAGGCTTACGAGCCCCGCTGCCGCAAGCACCACCTGGTCCCCAGGCAGCCCGATCCGCAGCTCCCGCTGCTATCGGCCTCACTTTAGAGCGCTCCCGGTCTGGCGGGCTCGGGCCCGGTCCAGGCGGGAACCAGCGGGTTCCCTCGAGTCACTGGTGCGCAGTGAGGGAGAATTCCACCCTCACATCCCGCCGAGGCCAGGCAGCTCCTGCTCGCTGGGGGCCAGGCGAGTGGTGATGTGCGGGGTCACCTCGATGAGGATCTCGGAGTCGTCCTCGGATTGCGTCGTGGTCTGGAACAGCCGGCCGAGAATGGGAATGTCGCCGAGGATGGGCATTTTCTCGACGCTGCTCGTGGTGTTCTTGCTCTCGAGACCGCCGATGATGATGCTCTCGCCGTCGCGGACGCGCATCGTGGTCTGGACCGACCGCGAGTCGATGATCGGCACCGGGTTGCCGTCCACGATGACGTCGCCGGAGTCCGCCGAGATGGTGGGGTTGAGGTTGAGGGTGACGTAGCCCTTGGTATCGATCCGCGGGGTGATGGTGAGGGACTGGCCGACGTCGACGAAGCCGACCGAAGAGTAGGCATGCCCGACCGAGTCCACCGCCGTCTGGATGATGGGGTGCCGGTTGGCGATGGTGATGGTGGCCGTCTTGTTGTCCTGCGCAGCCACCTGGGGATCGGCCAGCACGGTGGCGTAGTTGTGCTGGATCGCCCAGTCGAGCCGGGCGTTGAAGTTGGCGGTGTAGTTGCCCAGGGCGTTGAAGGTGATCGACGTCGCGCCGGTCCCGGTGGCAGGGTTGCCGGCCTGGTTTCCCGTGCCGCCGGCCAGCGTGTCGGGGTTCTGGTTATCCCAGGACGCCCCGAACTTGGAGCCGCCGAAGCCGTAGTGGAGCCCGAGCTGGGCCTGATCGCCCTTGGAGAGCTCGACCATCTTGACCGAGATGAGCACCTGCGGCGTCGGGATATCGAGCGCCTGGATGAGCGCCTTGGCACGGTTCACGACGTCTTCGGGCGCGGTGATGAGCAGGCTGTTGGTCCGCTGGTCGGGGATGATCTTGACCTGCTTCTCGTTCGAGGAGTCGATGATCGCCTGCTTGACCTTGGCCACGATGTCGGTGACCTTGCTGTTGTCGATCCGCAACAAGACGGTCTCGACGCCCCCGTACTCCTTCTTCTCGAAGACCTCGCGGGTGGCGATCAAGAGCGTGCTGCCGATCCGCTTGGCCTCCAGATCGTGCATGCGCAGCACCAGGTCGAGCGCCTGGTTGAGGGGGACGGCCTTGAGCGACAGGGTCACTCGACCTTGCACCGAGTCGTCCAGCATCACGTTCATGCCGCCCATCTGAGCCATCTTGGTCAGGAGCTGGCGGATGTCGGCGTCGTTGAGCGTGATCGTCAGGAGGGTCGGGTTGTTGATCAGCTCGGTGCTGTCGTTGATGGTCTGGTTGCGGATGGCCGGGACGCTGGCACCCGACGCGCTGGAATCGCCCGAGAGCAGGTTGGGCAAGGCCGGCCCCCCGTCACCGGCCCCCGGGATGGTCGGCACGCCGACATCCGCCGTCTGCGCCAGAGCCGGTAGCGGCAGCGCCAGGACGCACGCCAATAGAGCCAGCCGGCCGGCGGCCAGGGGCCCCTGGTTCCGACGACCTGGCGTCATCCGCCGGCCTCCGCCGGCAGCCCGCTGCATGAGCGCTTGCCAAGGGTGTCTCCGAGCCGGGTCGCTGGCGCGAGAGTTCATTCTGAGACTTGACCTCCGATGGTCTTGACATAGCGCTCGCCCTGGAACTGGAGCGTGACTTGCTGGGGGGTGATGGAGACGACCCGCGATCCGTCGGGAAGGACGTCGCCGACAGCCGCCGACACGGTGTTGGCATCGGGATCGACCAGCAGCACCAGCTGCTGGGAGCCGGTATTGAGAATGCCCTGGATGGTCCACTGGGGGGCCTCGTGGACGACGACCGGAACGGTGATCCAGCCGCGCCCTGGCACGTACTTCTTCTGTACCGGCTTGGGGGTCGGCGGGGGTGGGATGTAAACCTCGGGCTTGGGCGTCGGCGGGGGGAGCGGCACGATGACGTGGGCCTCGGGCAGAGTGAGCGCCACGAAGGGATCCTCACGCCCGGAGTTCTCCCGAGCCTCCCGGATCAGCTCATCGGGAGTCGTGCTGAAGATGCGATCCGTCGACCCGGCCGGAGCCGCTCCGGGCGCCCCCCCGAACTCGGGGCTGCCTTGCGCGCTGCTGGTCGCGGTATTCCCGGCAGGCAAGGCCGCGGGCAGCGGTGCGGCCAGCGAGGCGGCCGGAAGCGAGAGCGAGTGGCCGTATGCGATCAGCAGCGTTCCCAGCCCCGCCAGGGCTGGAACGACCAGGACTCGCTTCTTCCGGTTGATCGACTGCCTCATACCCTCGTCGTCCCTCAATGGCTCAAGGCGAAGGTCGTCATGGTGAAGTGCACGTCGAGCGTCCGGTTGAAGCCGAGCGACTGCACGGCCAGGGAGCCATCCCCACCGATCGAATCGCCGCCGTCGCTCGAGTCCGAGCTGCCGCCCCCGCTACCCGCCGGTACGATCGACGGGGACTCGACCTGCACGATCCGGTCATACCGCGAGAGCTTGTCGAACAGGGCGATGAAGTCCGGATACTGTCCTGTCGCCTCGATCTTGACGTGGATCCGGCCAAGGTCTTTGACCCCGCCCTCGGTCAGCGGCTCGAAGGAAGACGGCTCGAAACTGACCAGCTGGACGCCGCTGTCGTGAAACATCTGCGACAGATCGACCAGGAGAATCGACAGGATCTGGTTGCGCGGCGGGAACTTGGCCCTCAATGCCTCGATGCTCTGGACGATCTGCTGGCGACGGGCGAGCAGTTCGGCGCGGGTCAGGGGAATGCTCCTGGCCTCCTGGATCTTCTCTTGCTGCTGCTCGATCTTCTGGCGCAGCTGCAGGTAGTTGGAGAACTCGTTCCACGGCGACTGGCTGATCAAGTAGAGCGTCACGGCGGCGAAGAACAGCGCCGCGATCATGCGGAGCCGCTCGGGCGTGAGCGTGAGGCCGAAGATCTGCTGGTTCACGATCCGGCCCCCGGACCGACGACCGTGGCGTGCAGAGTGAAGCCGACGACAGGCTGCGTGCCGACGCTCGACATCGAGATGGTGCCGAGAACCGGCGCCGCGAAATCGTGCGCGTTCTGCAAGTTGGTGTAGAAGTACGCGACGTCCTTGTAATCCAGCGCCTCACCCGTCAGGTCGATGTCGTCGGAAGCCGTCCTGAGTTGGGTCAGCCAGAGGTTGGTCGGAGTGAGGTTGCGAAGCTCTTCGAGGGTGCTGGCCCAGTGCCCGCCCTGCCCGACGATCCCCTCCAGTTCCTCGAGGTCCTGCTTGCGGGCGTCGACCTCGGCCTGGAGCTCCTTGACCTTGCGGCCCGCACCGTTGTTCCGGTTGATCTGGGCGGCGAGGTCCTGGCTCTGCGAGGTTGCGGGGTTGACGAGCGCGGTGTCGATCGCCCACGTCACGAGCGGCGGGAGTGCAAGCACCGAGACCAACCCGGCCGCGATGACGCCGATCAGGATGGGATCCAGCTGCTGGGTATCGACCGCCAGCCCGAGGGACACACTCCGGTCCTCGGGTGCCAGCAGGTTGATGGTGAGCAGCTTCATCCGCCGGTCGCCCCTCGCATGGCCAGGCCGATGGCGGTCGCGACCGTGGGCGCCTGCTGGGTCAACAGCTCGGGATCGAAGGCGTCCTCGTCGACCTCGATCTTGGCGAAGGGGTTGGCGATCTCCACGCTGAGGCCAAGGCGGCTGGTCAGGAACCGATCCAGGTTCTTGAGGTTGCCGCCCCGGCCGCTGACGACGACGCGGTGGATCGGGTCGGTTCCCTGGGAGAGATAGAAGTCGAGCGAACGCCCGATCTCGCCCGTCAGCTCGGCCAGGGCCGGTCGGATGATCTCGGCCGCCTGCTCGGCCTGCGGCTCTCCGCCCGCTGGCCCCTGGGGATCGGTGTCGACGTCGTCCAGTGCGGCCCTGGCGGCTTCTTCGTCGAGGCCGAGCGAGTTCAGGACCGCGTCCAGGAAGTAGCTGTAACCGATCGGAATCGATCGCGAGAAGCGCGGAACGCCCGAAACCAGGATGTTGATGTCGGTGGTCCAGCCCTGGATGTGCACCAGGGCCACGCTCTGGCCGTCGGCGATCTGGTCCGTGTCGGCGAGCGCCCTCGCCACGGCAAACGACGCGACGTCGACGGTATCGATCGTGAGGCCGGCCTCCGTGACCGTGCGCACGAGGGAATTGACGAGGCTCTTCTGGGCGGCCACCAGGATCACGTCGAGCTTGAGGGCCCCGTCCTCCTCGACTTCGTTGACGACCTGATGCGCGATGTTGACGTCGTCGATGGCGAACGGAATGTAGCGCTCGGCCTCGTGCGTGATGACCTCGGCCAGTTCGCTCTCCGGCATCATCGGGAAGCGGACGGGACGAACGATGGTGGACTGGCCGGCCACGGCGCAGACCGTGCTCTTGGCATTGATGCTGTTCTCGGCCAGGAGCTCGGCGATGACCTCGGCCACGGCGACCGGATCGACGATCTCGCCGTCCTGCACCGCGTTGAGCGGGGTGTTGGCGACGGCGATGTTGGCGAGAGCCAGCACGTTCCGGTTGCGCTTGAGCTCGGCCACCACGATGGTGTCGGAGGTGATGTCGAGACCCACGCGGCTGCCGCCCTTGAGACCCTTCTTGACGGCCTCGACGTAGGGCTTGATGTAATCCATGACCCCGGGCATCGCGTCATCCCCTCAGGAAACCGAGATACCAGGCGAACAGGCGATCGCCCCCGAAAATCGACGCCAGGCCCCCGATGACCAGCGACGGGCCCAGCGGAAACGGCCGGGTCTCGCGGCGCGCTATCGCCCGGAAAGCGGCCCGCAGATCCCAGCGGTGGCGGGCGAACTCGACCCCGACGCCAGCGAGGCTCCCCACGACGAATCCCACGAAAAGCCCGGCCGCCAGGATCGCAGGGCCCACCCACGCGCCCATCATGGCGGCGAGCTTGGCGTCGCCCCGCCCCATTCCCTCGCGTTTTAGAACGAGCAGGCTCAGGCCCTCGATGGCGCGGAAGAGCAGGTACCCTCCCGCCGCGCCGATGACGGCCGGCGCAGCGCGAAAGAAGACGGCGTTGAAGATCAGTCCCGCCCATAGGACCGGCAAGGTGACCGAATCCGGGATGATCATGAAGTCGACGTCGATCCAGAAGCAGACCATCAAGGCACCCACCAGGCTCATGAGGCCGATCGTGCGGATCGACGGGCCGAAGTGCAGGTACAGGCCCCAGAACAAGAGCCCCGTCGCGAGTTCGACCACCGGATAGCGCACCGAGATGGGGTGGCGACAGTGGCGGCAACGGCCTTTGAGGAGCAACCAGGAGAGCACCGGAATGTTGTCGTACCCGGCGATCGGCGTGCCGCAAGCGGGACACGCGGAAGGCGGCAAGGCCAGGTTGTAGGTGGAGCGGACCGGGAGGGGCACCAAGACGGTGTGGTCGCCGACGCAGAGAGTGTGGCGGTTGTTCACCGGCAAGCTGACCAGGGGCAACTCCAGGCTCCAGTAACCTTCCATTCGCGGCAGGCGGTGGATCACCACGTTGAGGAAGCTGCCGACGA
>JAJYIO010000059.1 GCA_021790035.1 bacterium
CCGCCGTCGCCCAGGCTGCCCAGAGAGGGGACGTCCTGGGCGCTGCCAACGCGGCTGCGCAGCTGGCCGACACCGGGGCTGGACAGCTCGGCTTCAGCTCGAGCGGGATCGACGAGGCCGCCAAGCTGGTCGACCAGGGTGCCGCCGTCGCCCAGGCTGCCCAGAGAGGGGACGTCCTGGGCGCTGCCAACGCGGCCGCGCAGCTGGCCGACACCGGGGCTGCAAGGCTCGGCTTCAGCTCGAACGGGATCGACCAGGCCGCCAAGGTCGTCGACCAGGGTGCCGCCGTAGCCCAGGCTGCCCAGAGAGGGGACGTCCTGGGCGCTGCCAACGCGGCTGCGTCGTTCGCCGCGAACGGTGCCGCGGATCTCGGATACCAGCAAGCCGCCAGCAAGATCGGCCAGGTCCAGAACGACGTCAACAACATAGCGAGTCTCCAGGGGCAGGCCCTCAAGACCGCGCGCAATCTGGCCCAGAGTCAGCGGAACGTTCTTCGGGGATCCTTGGCCAAGGTCGGAAAGAACTCCAAGAGCGCGTTCAAGTCCGTCCACGATGTCGATGCGGCTGCCGAGGCACTGGACCAGACCCTGCGGGCTGGAGCCAATGCCGTGGGCGGAGATCTCGCCAAGGCGCCGGCGGCCGGCGTGACTGCGTTCGCCCCGCTGACGACGACCGCCCAGGAGGACGTCAAGAAGCTGGCCACTGATCTGACCTGAAATCGGTCTAGAGGCAGCACATGTCTTCCCTGCCCGACATCGAGCAAGTCGCCGTCGCGATCGACCTGTGGAGGCAGTTCGACGCGCAGCGGGGCGAGCCCGGCGAGAACACCATCCAGGCGCTGGCCGAGGCCGTCGCGGCGGCCTCGAGCTTCGATGCCACGGATCTCCAGAACACGACGGTGACATTCATGTCCTCGGTCCAGGATGCCCTGGAGTCGGGGGCGTGCCGGGACCGTCGCGTCCTCCACCGCAGGTGGATTGTCGGGCTGATCCTGGGGCTCGAGCGCAGGGGGTACGACCTCGACGAAGTCGCGTACATCATCGCGTACATCATCCTGTGCATCGCCGTGGAGCGAGGGATGATCCTCGCCGTCGTCGCGCACTCCGTGGCCTGGTCTTTCGGAAACGTTCATCGCCGCCTCGGCTGGGACGAGGACCTCAAGGGCCGCCTCCAGGCTGCCCTCGCGCGGGGCCTCACGGACGCCGAGGTCCACCTGGGGAGTGAGGTCGAGCAGCACGTCAGCCGCTGGATGCGTGAGAACCTCGTCCGTGGCTGGAGGGCGGGCGAATTCTGGGGCAGATTGGCGCGTCGATAGGCTGGTTTAGCGCCGCAGGGCGCCATCCCGGGGGCCGGCTGGCGGCGCTGAATGAACACGCCGGATCGAGAGGGATCCTCAGCTCGCGAACCGGGCCTGGATGAAGAGCCCGTAATGGTCGCTGGGATAGACCGGGTCGGCGTGGTCGAGTACGACGCGCGCCTCCTGGATCTCGGCACCAAAAGGACAAAATGCGTAGTCCAGGCGGCGCGAGGGATCGGTGGACTTCTGCGTCAGCGGGTTGGTGCGTTCCCAGGTGAACCCGGGCAGATCGGGGTGAAGGCGCCGATACGAATCGACGAGCAGGCTCGAGGCCTCGGCGATCGCAGGCTCGTTCTCGGTGGCATCGAGATCTCCGGCGAGTACGAGCCGGGCATCCTCCTGACAAAGCCCGAGCGACCACAGGTAATCGAGCAGGACCCCCAGTTGTCGCAGCCGGACGTTGATCTGCTCCAGGTGCCAGGACAGGTGGACCGTGGCGACGACCACGTCCCCGCCGGGGGCAAGCAATCTGACCAGGAGCGCCACGCGAGGGTCCGGTCCGTTGATTCCTCCTGGCGGCAGGCGGCGCGACTCGGCGTAGGCGATCGGCCAGCGGGATGCCACGGCCACGCCTCCGACCTCCTCGGCGGCGATCTCGGCCGGGTTGCCGTAGGGCGCAAACGCACCGTAGGGCAGATTTAGCGCCTCCCCGACCGCAACGGCCTGGTTGTAGGGTTCGTTGCCGCCGCGGACGGTGGTCTCCTGCAAGCACACCACGTCCGGAGCCAGGGCCGTGAGCTGTCTGACGGCGGAGCCAAACCTGAGGCCCAGCCAGTCGAACTGCATGCCTGCGACATTCAAGGTGACGCAGCGAACGATCGTGGACATGTCCCTCACCGCCGCCCGAGGGCGCCAGGAGCCGCCAGCTGTCGGCTTGAGATGAAGGCCGCGAGCCGATCCGCCGGCCAGGTGTTGAGCACCTGCTCGGGCTTGAGCCAGGCGCGGCGAGCCACGGCAACCGCCAGGCGCATCGCGCCGAGCCCCTCGATCGAGTGCGCGTCCGAACCGAGGCTGAAGACCACGCCCTGGTCGCCAGCGCGCCGGGCTGACAGGTCCGGGAGGTCGAGCCGCAGGTACGAACCGTTGATCTCGAGAGCCTTGCCGTGCTGGCGAGCTGCCTCGATGACCTGATCGAGGTCGAAGGCGTAGGGCGGGCGGGTACCCAGGAGGCGGCCGCTCGGATGATTCAGGATGCGCACCAGCGGATGAGCCAGGGCCCGCAGCAGCCGGGCCGTGATGCGCCGTGATTCCTGGCGCGTGGCGACGTGCAGGGAAGCCGTCACGATGTCGAACCCGGCGAGGATGTCGGCGGGAAAGTCCAGCTCGCCCGAGGCCCGGATCTCGAGTTCGATTCCGTGAAGAATCTCGAATGGCGCGAGAACCAGACGCAGGGCAGCGATCTCCTGGCGTTGCCGGGCCAGCTTGGCCAGATCGAGACCGTGGGTGATGCCGAGTCCCGGCGAGTGGTCCGTGATGGCCAGGAACTCGTAGCCGAGCGCCTTTGCCGCCCTAGCCATGGCCTCGATCCCGGCTTCGCCGTCGGAGTAAGTCGTGTGCGAATGAAAATCGCCCCGCACGTCCGAAGACTCGAGGAGACGAGGGAGCCTGCCCGCTCCGGCCGCCTCGACTTCTCCGGCGTCCTCGCGGAGTTCGGGCGGAATCCAGGCCAGGTCCAGCCGCTCGTAGATCTCCTCTTCGGTCCGTCCGGCCACGCGTGACCCCGTGTCGACCTCGAAGAGGCCGTATTCGTTGAGCTTGAGCCCCCGCGCCAGGGCGCGCTCGCGCAGGGCGATGTTGTGGGCCTTGGACCCCGTGAAGTACTGCAGCGCAGCGCCCCAGGAGCTCTTCGGGACGACCCGCACGTCCACCTGGTGCGCCCCGGGCGCCAGGAACGTGATCTTGGTAGGCCCCGAGGCGATGATCTCGGGCGAGAACGGCAGCCCATGCACCAGTGCATCTTGAACGATCGCCGCATCCTCGGCTGCGACGAGAACGTCGAGGTCGCCGACCGTCTCCTTCCAGCGGCGCACGCTGCCTGCCGTCTCGGCCAGCTCGATGCCGGAAAAGGCCCGCAAACTGCTGACGATGCGCTCGGCCAGCGGCAAGGCCATGCCCAGGGGGATGCGTCGCGAACGCTCGGCCAGTCGCTCGATCTCCTTGAGGATGCTGGCCTCGGTCGTCTCGCCCAGCCCCTTCAAGGTGCGGAGCCTTCCCTGCCGGCAGGCGTCGGCCAGCTCGGTCGCAGTCTGGACGTGGAGGGAGTCGTAGATCATCCTGGCCCGGCGCGGACCCACGCCCGGGATATGGGTCAGCTCGAGGACTCCCGGAGGGGCCTCGAGGCGCATCGAATCCAGGTAGGCGCTGGTGCCCGTGGTGAGGTAGTCCGCGATCTTTGCGGCGATCGACGGGCCGACGCCGGGGATCTCCTGGAGCTTCCCGGCGGCGAAGATCTGGCGGATATCCTCGGTCAGGAACGAGACGTTCCGGGCGGCCTCCTGGTAGGCGCGGATCCGGAAAGGGCTCTCCTGCTTGAGTTCCAGGGCCGAGGCGATGTTCTCGAGAAGGGCCACCACATCGGCGTTTGGCATGGCATCAGGACACTACCAGCAAAGGGCGATCTTCGCCTCGGTCGCGATGACCAAGTATCCATCTGGATCACCGCCGAAAGTCGGTCCAGGCGGGGTCACCTTGACCGTCATCCATTCCGCCAGGCTTCGTCAACCGCTGCAGTGCCTGCCAACGTACCTGTCGTGTATGCTGCGCGGATTTCCTCGCCTGGCAGAGGCCTTCCAAGCAATGTGAACCTGTTTAGCTCCGGAGCGAGGCGGTCATCGCCATGAAGGTCCGGCGGCCTTCGTCCATCGGGCCACCCGCCAGATGCTCGCTGGAGATCTCCTTGTCGAGGGCGGTGATCCGCTTGCTGGTCGTCGGGTGGTCCGACAGCAGCTCGGAGGTTGGCTGCTCGATCTTCTCGATCTTGGCGAGGAACTGGACGATCCCGTTGGGATCATAGCCTGCCTCGGCCTCCAGGCGCGCTCCACCGGCATCAGCTGCGCTCTCCATCTGGCGGCTCATGCCGTCTTCGGCCAGTTTGAGCGCCATGGCGCCGGCATCGGTGATCTGCGGACTGTTGGTTTCCCCGAGCGTGGCGAGTTCGATCCCCGATGCGACGAGCTGGTGCTGGATCAAGGAGATCCCATTGCGATTCTCCACGTGCGTCATCTCGTGGCCAAGGACGCCGGCCAGTTGCGCCTCGCTGCCCATCATCTTGAGAGCGCCCGTGGTGATGAAGATGTAGCCGCCTGGCAGGGCAAAGGAATTGGGCACGTCGCTCTGCACGATCTGAACCTGGTAATGGATATCCCTGCGCTTGCGGTAGACCGCGAGCTTGTCCAGGACACCTTGAACGTAGGCGCTGAGCCTGGGATCGGCGGTGTAAGGGGGATTCTGGATGAGCGCCTGCTTGGCGGCGTTCTTGCCGATCGCGATCTCGGTCTTGGTGGAGATCAGAGCCGGCGCCAGCAAGCCAGCCAGCGCGATGACCCCGCCAGCGATCTCCTCCACCTTGCGCGTCGTCGAATCGCTGCCGGTCTGCCCGTACCCGTAGCCGTAACCATAGCCGTAACCATAGGGCGAAGACGAACCCTCGACCTGCGGCATCTGCCAGCTCGAGCCAGGCGAACTGGAGGGCAGATCCACCGGCGGCTGCCAGGCACCCATCGATACCGGCGGCTGCCATCCACCGCCATCGCGGGGGGCCGGCCCACCGGCGGTGACGGTGGTGACGCTGGCGGACGCGGTACTGTCGGTGGACGTCGTGGTGGCAGCTGGCGGCGGAGCTGGCGGCGGAGCCTCCGGCGGAGCCTCCGGCGGAGCTTGCGACGCCGAGCGGGTCGAGGTGGCCTTGGGCGTGGACCTGGCCGGCGGCTGCTCGCGCTGCGCCGCACGTGCCTTGGCCACCACGGCCTTGGTCTCGGTCGCCCCGGCCGGGATCTTGAGCACATCGCCGGGATAGATCCAGTGACCATCGGCGCTCCGGCGCCGCCGGCCCGAGGTCGTGATCTTGGGGTTGGCCGCCAGGAGGGCGGCCGGCGAGACCCCGAACGTGTGGGCGATCGCATCGATGGTATCGCCCTTCCGGACGGTATAGCCCGCGAGCTCCACCGCATCGGACGGCACGCCCGACTGCACCGCCGGCGAGGCCGCTGCGGGCCGATGGCTCTTGACGGCTGAAGAGCCGCCGGTGCTCTGGACGCGATCCATACCTTTGCCTTTTCTTCCGGGATATCCGCTTACAAGAAACTCCCCTTCGGGGCAGTGATTTGCAGGGGGCCTTGCCCCCCGCAAACTACCCCCGCTGCGGGCACGCTGCTGCGTAGCCCCGCTCGGCAGGTGGCGTTTCATTCGAGAGTGTCGGCGCGGCCGGTGGGGGACTCCTTTGGTTATACCCCTTTGGGCCCTCGGGCCTGCTTGGTCGGGCGAGCCCGTATTGCGGTCAGATGGAAGCCGATGCGCGCTTCTCCTGCTGGCATCAAGTCTGTAAACCGGGCGTAATCTCGCTGTCGACCATGGACAATGGAGGTTCGTTGATATAGGATATCTATATATTCATATGTCCATATCTGACCTTCGGCGCTTCAAGGCCGAGATCTTCAAGGCCCTGGCCAATCCGCAGCGGATCGCGGTGCTCGATTCTTTGCGGAGCGGAGAGCTGACCGTCGGAGAGATGGCGGCGATCCTTGGGGTCGAGCAAGCCGCCCTGTCGCAGCAGCTCTCCATCCTGCGGGCCAAGAGCATCGTCAAGTACCGAAAGCAAGGCAACTTCGTGCACTACTCCGCTGCGGATCCCACGATATTCGCGATCCTCGATGCTGCCGCTGACCTGTTCCAGAACCACGTCATCGACCTCCAGGGTCTGGTTGCTGGGCCCCAGGCGGATCCGGCCAAGAACTAGTCCATGCAGCTCGCGATCCGCGACCTCGAGATCCTCGTGGGCGTCCCCGGCGACACCCTCTACCGCTGGGTCAAGACCCGGCGATTGCCCCTGTCGCGCGTCGGGGACAGACATTTTGCCGGCGGCCTCGACATCCTGACCTGGGCCCTCTCGACCGGCACGGTCCTGGCGCGCAATCCCTGGGTACGGAAGACGGACGAACGATCCAGCGCGGATCGGCTGATCGAGTCGGTGGAGCGGGGCGGTATCCGCAGCCTCGAGGTACCCGTGCCTGGCGATCTCGCGGCGGCCCTGCCCGAGCTTCTGGAGACCATCCCCGAGGCTTCCGTCAAGGTGCGCGAGCTGATGCGAGCTCGGCTTGCCGCCGTTTTGCCCGGAGCGTATCTGGTCTTGCCGGCGGGTCTTGCGGTGCCGCATCCCCGGCATCCTTTGGTGGTCGACGTGGATCGCCCGATCGTGCGGATGGTCTTCTTCAGCGCCCCGCTGCAGGGCTCGCCACTGTCGGGAGCGGCCGAGCGCAGTGCCCGGATGTCGGCGTGGTGCTGGATCCTGGCGCCCAAGGTGGACGATCACGCCCTCTTGCTGGCCGAGATCTTGCGTGCGGCCGCTCACGCACGGGTTCATCGCGCGCTGCTCGAGGACCGATCGGAACCGGCCCTGCTGACGGCCTTGCGTGAGTTCTCGGCCGAAGATCGAGTCCGGCTGGCCGAGGAGACGCGAGTATGACGTGGATTTTCGCGGCCATGGCCGTCTGGTCGCTCCTCGGTATGGCTCCGCTGGCCGCCCGGTCCGGCCGGCGGGCGGGCGATTTTGGAATGGCCGTCACGCTTCTGGGGGCCGCGCTTGCCGCGTATCCGGTCGTGCTCACCCTGGCAGGCCGACCGCCCGCCGCATTCTCTCACCCCTGGGCCGTTCCATACGGAACGCTTTCCTTCGCGCTCGACGGCCTGTCGGCGTTCTTCATGGTGCCGCTCTTGATCCTGGTCAGCCTTGGAGCGGTCTTCGGCTGGAAGTACTGGCAGCACGAGGAGGGGCCGATGGGGGCGACGTGGCTCTTCTACAACCTCTTGATCGCCAGCATGGTCGCCGTCCTGTGCGCTCGCAACGGCATGCTCTTTCTGGTGGCCTGGGAGACGATGGCCCTGGTGTCATTCTTCCTGGTAACCCATCACTACGGCGATCTCGAGGTTCGCAAGGCCGGCTGGATCTACCTGATCGCCACGCACCTGGGTTCGGTCTTCCTGCTGCCGATGTTCGTGATCCTCGGGCAGGGGGGCCCCAGCCTCGACTTCGACCACCTGGCTGCCCCTGGCACGCTGGCGCCAATGACCGCAGCAGCGGTGTTCGTGCTGGCCGTACTGGGATTCGGCTCCAAGGCGGGCTTCCTGCCGATGCACGTCTGGCTTCCCGAGGCCCATCCCGCCGCTCCCAGTCCCGTTTCCGCCGTGATGAGCGGGGTCATTGTCAAGCTCGGCATCTACGGCATCCTCCGGATGCTGCTCCTGCTCGGAGCACCCGCCGCCTGGTGGGGCTGGCTGCTGGTCGGGATCGGCCTGGCCTCCGGGGTGTTCGGAGTGCTCATGGCCCTGGCCCAGCATGATCTCAAGCGGATGCTGGCCTACTCCAGCGTCGAGAACATCGGCATCATCGCCATGGGCGTCGGTGTCGGCGTCGTCGGGCTGGCCAGCGGCCAGACACTGGTTGCCGTGCTGGGCTTCGCCGGCGCACTGTGGCATGTTCTCAATCACGCGCTGTTCAAGGGACTCCTGTTCCTCGGCGCCGGGGCCATCCAGCATGCCACGGGCACGCGTCGGATGGATCGCCTCGGCGGCTTGCTCAAGGTGATGCCACGGACCGGAGTCGCCTTTTTGGTGGGTTCGGCAGCCATCTCGGGGCTGCCTCCGTTGAACGGCTTCGTCAGCGAGTTCGCCATCTTCCTGGGGGCTCTGGTAGGCGCCGCCACGACGACGCGCTCGGGACTCGGCGGACTCCTGGTCGTCGCAGCCGGCCTGGCCCTGATCGGGGGGCTCGCGACCGCCTGTTTCGCCAAGGCCTTCGGCCTGGTCTTCCTGGGAGTCCCGCGTTCCGAAGCCGTGGAGGGCGCCCACGATCCCGGTGCGGCCATGCTGGTGCCGCTGGGAATCCTGGCGGGCATCTGTACGCTCGTGGGGCTGGGCGCGCCATTGCTGATGCCTGCCTTGCTTCCGGCCATCGCCCAGCTGACCGGTCTGCCCGGGGTCGTTGCCGACGCGCAGCTCCATTTCCTCTGGCGCTCCCTGGTCGGCGTCGAAGCCACTGCAGGGATCCTGGCGATCCTGTTCATCGTGTTGTACGGATTCCGCTCGCGGTTGCTGGCGACTCGGCCGGTGACCCGGGCGGTCACGTGGGACTGCGGATTCGGCGGTGCGACGGCACGCATGCAGTACACGTCAGCCTCGTTTGCCATGCCGCTCGTCAGCGCCTTCAGCGCGATCGTGGCCAGTCGCGGCGAGACTTCCGGGCTGGACGTGCTGTTTCCCCAAGAGGGTTCCTGGAGTGGCCAGGCGGGGGACGTCCTCAAGGATGCCCTGGGCCGCGGGTTCGGTATTTTGCAGCGCACACTGCGGCGCCTGCGAAGGATCCAGAACGGCAACCTGCAACTGTACGTCCTTTACATCGCACTCACGATGCTGATCCTGCTCGTCTGGAAGCTGGGGATCTGATGTTGATCGCCCTGTTGCACGTCGCGCTCGCCCTCGTGCTGTCGCCGATGCTCTTGTCCGTGGCCCACCGGACCAAGGCGTTCTTTGCCGGTCGGCAGGGTGCGCCGTGGTTGCAGCCCTACTTCGAACTCGGGCGGCTACTTCGCAAGGGAGCCGTCTACAGCGCGACCACGAGCTGGGTCTTCCAGATCGCACCGCCCCTGGGCCTGTCCGCTGCGCTCGCCACCCTGGCGCTGGTACCCTTCGCCGGGCACCGTGCGATCGTGGCCTTTCCTGGTGACGTGCTCCTGTTCTCCGGGCTTCTCGCCCTGTGGCGGTTCGCGACGATCCTGGCGGCGCTCGACACGGGTTCGAGCTTCGAGGGCATGGGAGCCAGCCGGGAGGCGGCCCTCTCGGCCCTCGGGGAGCCGGCCTTGATCCTGGCTCTCGGGGCGATCGCCCGCCAGACCGGGCAGCTTTCCCTCTCGGGAATCTTGCCCGCGCTCACCCCGCATACCTGGCACCAGGCCTGGCCGGTGCTCGCCCTGTTGCTGGTGACGCTCTCGCTGGTGTACGTGGCCGAGAACGGCCGGGTCCCGTTCGACGATCCCACCACGCACCTGGAACTC
>JAJYIO010000060.1 GCA_021790035.1 bacterium
TGCTCGGTCTCGCTACGCCAGCCGTGAATAATCCAGGCTAGTACAGCCCTGTAACAGGAGTCCCCGGGTTTTGAACCCCGTAAGTTACCTGGTCGATTCGGTGATGATCCCGCTCATCACCTTCTTCCACGATCAGATCCCGCCCCACAATTACGGTCTGGCGATCGTCTTCTTGACCCTGGCCGTCAAGTTCGCGCTGTACCCGCTGGCCCAGCGGCAGTTCGTCAACATGCGCCAGATGCAGCGGCTGCAGCCGATGCTCAAGGCCATGCAAGACGAGTTCAAGGCCAGGCAGCAGGATGCCAAGGATCAGGCCGAGAAGCTGCAATTGCAGCAAGAGTTCACGGCCAAGATGACCGGGTTCTACAAGGAGCACAACGCCAATCCCGCCAGCGGCTGCTTGACGCTCATCATCCAGCTTCCGGTACTGTGGGCCCTGTACGCCTCGCTCCGCTCTCCGCAGCTGATCGAAAGGCTCGTCAATCCGGCCACGCGGAGCTTCCTCTTCATCAAGGATCTGCTCGCTTCGGGCATCAACAGCCCGACCGATCTCGATTTTTGCGGTTCGGCCAGGACCCTCGCGACGGGCCTGGTAGCGCGTTCGACCACGCTGCACAGCTGCGTGCCGCCGCAGGTGCCGCTCCACCTTCACCTCGCGGCGTCCTTCCACTGGGACAACGTGATCCTCATCGCCCTGTTCACCATCACGAGCTACGTGACCCAGCGCATGATGACGACCAATCCCAACGACCCCATGCAGCGTCAGATGCTTATCATGGGACCGTTGATGGGGCCGCTGATCGGCTGGGCGTTGCCGAGCGGTCTGCTGCTGTACTTCGTGGTATCGGGGCTTTTCACCGTGGGTCAATACTTCATCCTGCTCAGGAGGTTCCCGGCTCAGCCGGTTGCCATGATGTCGGGTTCCGGCGGCACCACCATCGAGGTCCATCCCACGACCCCCAAGGCCAGCGACGACGGAGGGCGGGTGCCCTCCAGGAAGAACCGGAGGTAGCCCCAAATGTCTGAAGCCAGCGCACCCGAAGCCATCCACACCGAACTCACCGCCGAACAGCACGACTGGGTCGTCCTGGCGCAGCGATGGCTCGAGACCCTGCTCGCGGGCATCGGTATACCGGGCGAGGTGACGACCCGAGCCGAGGCCGAGACGGTCGTGTTCACGCTGAACGCCGACGATGCGGGCTTGCTCATCGGCCACAAGGGGCAGACCCTCGACTCGCTCCAGTACCTGACCAACGTCGCCTTCTCGCAGAAGGTGGGTCGCCGGCTGACCCTCGATGTCGCCGACTACCGCCAGCTGCACCAGGCCAAGCTCGTGGAGCAGGCCCAGGCGGCGGCCGATCGCGTGCAGACGACGGGTCGCAGCCTCCGGCTGCCGCCCATGAACGCGGCCGATCGCCGGGTCATCCACACGACGATCCTCGAGTTCCCCGAGCTGGTCACCGCGTCGCACGGAGAGGAACCTTTCCGCTGCGTCATCATCGAGCACAAGGATCGCCGGTTCAAGCCGCTTCCCCAGCGTCCTCCGGCCCGGCCCGGCTTCGGTCGGCCGCAGGGCGGCGGCTTCCGCGGGGGGCCTGGGCGGCCCGGCGGTGGCCCCGGTCGTCCTGGCGGCGGACCCGGTCGTCCCGGCGGCGGCTTCCGGGGCGGGTCGGGTGGCGGCTTCGGCCGGCCGCAAGGCGAAGGCTTCCGCGGACCGGGAGGACCGGGCGGCCCCGGCGGTCCCGGTGGATTTGGGCGGCCGCAGGGCGAGGGCGGCGGTGGCTTCCGCTCCCCGCGTAACACGCCCCCGAACTAGACCAGTTCAGGGGCCGGAATGGATGTCGGTCGACCCGGCTTGGTTCCTGGTGACCGGTTGCTCGACACGATCGCCGCGATCGCCACGGCTCCGGGTGTCGGCGCCATCGGGGTGATCCGGGTATCGGGTCCGCTGGCTTTGAGCATCGCCCAGGCGATCCTCCGCTCGGGCAAGAGCGGGCCCGATCTCTCGAGACGAGGCCTGCACGTCGGCTGGGTCGTCGATCCCGACACCGGGGAGCGCATCGATCAGGCGGTGTTGCTGGTGTTTCCAGGGCCCACGAGCTTCACCGGAGAGGACGTCGTCGAGATCCAGGGCCACGGCGGTCCGGCGATCATGCGCCGGCTCCTTGCCCTGGTTCTGGGGCAGGGTGCGCGCCTGGCGTCCCCCGGGGAGTTCACGCGGCGAGCGTTTCTCTCGGGTCGCATCGATCTGGTGCAGGCCGAGGCGATCGGGGAGCTGGTCTCGGCTCGGGGCGAGCGGGCCCTCCAGGCTGCGATCGGGCAGCTCGAGGGTCGTCTGTCGCACGAGGTCATGCAGGTGCGGCAGGCTCTTTTCGAGTCGGTGGCCCGGATCGAGGCTGCGGTAGATTTTCCAGAGGACGTGGCGGCCCTCGAGCCAGAGGAAATCATGGGCGCGCTCGCCAGGCAGCGGATCCGGATCGACGAGCTGCTGGCCGGAGCCCGCGCCGGAGAGGTCGCCCGCAGCGGGGCGCGGGTGGCGATCGTGGGGCAGCCCAATGTCGGCAAGTCGAGCCTCATGAACGCGCTGCTGCGGTCGGAGCGTGCGATCGTGACGGCGGTGCCGGGCACGACCCGCGACGTGCTCGAGGCCGACCTGGAGATCGCGGGGATACCCATCCGCCTGGTCGATACCGCCGGGATCCGACCGGCCCGGGACGAGATCGAGAAAGAAGGCGTGGCGCGGAGCTGGCAGCAGGTCGAGGGGGCCGATCTGGTGCTCCTGGTCCACGACAGCCGGAGCGGTCTCGATGCGACGGATCACGATCTGGCGGCCAGGGCGGGCGATCGTCCGGTTTTGAGGGTGGCCAGCAAGGTCGATCTCCTGAGATCCGCGAGTGCCGACCCCAGCGAGGTCGGAGATGCGCCCTGGCCGGCCGGTCATCTGGGCGTATCGTCCCTGACCCGCCAGGGCCTCGATGAACTCGAGGCGGCGATCGCCGGGGCCCTGCTCTCGAGCAGCCCCGTCGGCGTGCCGGGGCTTGCGGTCAATGCTCGCCACCAGGGGGCGTTGCGCCAGGCCAGGGCGCATCTGACGTCTGCGATCGAGACGCTCGATCGAGAGATGCCGCTCGACTTGCTCTCCGGAGATCTGCGGACCGCGATCCGAGCGCTGGGCCAGATCACGGGCCTGGACCCCGCCGAGGAGCTGCTTGACCTGCTTTTTTCGCGCTTTTGCCTCGGCAAGTGAGCCGCTGCCGGGCAGCATCCTTCGAGCTCGAAACTTCGCCTGGGGGCAAGCGTGATTCATACCACAACCGATGCTTGTCGAAACACCCTATAATCGAAAGACAAAAACACCCAAGTGGCTTTCACGAGCGGATAACGCAAGGCCCGGCCGATGAAGCGGGCGTTCACGAAAATCAAGATCGTGAACGGCCAGTTGTCCACGGTTTTACTGCTAGTATGGGCTTACCCACCGGATGGTGGGGAGAGCGGGGCCGCTCTGACGCTTGGGGTGGGAAGCAAGTGGACTATGGAGGTCTCTGGGTGAGCAAGACCCGCGCCGAAAAGACCCGCGCTGACAGAACTCGCAAGTGGAGTCTGTCCTCGGCGGAGCGGGAGGACCTCGTGGCGGAGTACGTGCCGCTGGTTCGCAAGATCGCCCGCGGTCTGGCTCGCCGCAGCACGGATCCGGTCGAGGATCTGATCCAGGTCGGAGCCATTGGCCTTCTCGAGGCCATCGATCGCTACGAATTCGGCCACAACACCGAGTTCAAGACTTTTGCCGTCCACTACATCACCGGGCATATTCGCCACTATCTCCGCGATCGCCAGAACCTTCTCCGCGGTCCGCGCGCCCTCCAGGAGCTTTCTTATCGGCTGAGTCAGGTCAACAACCTGCTGGCGCAGCAGCTTGGCCGCGATCCCACCGACTCGGAGCTTGCAGACGCGCTCGATATCTCGGTCAAGCAGGTGGACGAGGTCAAGCAGTACGACAACCGGGTGTCGGTGTACTGGCTGGATCAAGAGGGCCGGGCGGACGAGGATGACTCGCGCAGCCTTCTCGAGACGCTCCAGGATCCGCGGTCGATCAAGGACAGCCAGAACGATCTCGACGAGCGCCTCATCCTCCGCGATGCCATGGGTCGTCTTTCCAGGCAACAGCAGGAGCTGCTGGAGATGCGGTACTTCCAGGACATGACCCAGGCCGAGGTCGCTCGCCGCCTCGGGGTCAGCCAGATGGAGATCTGCCGCCGGCTCAAGCGCGCCGTCAAGCAACTGCAGGCCATCCTCCAGCCGGTCCCGCCCCAGGCGTGAGCGGCGAGAGCCGCTTTTTCATCGCGGGATAGGCCTCGCCGAGCCGGCCAGCGCGCCTCGATCGTCAGAGATTGAGACTGATCCTGGCTCCCGCGCCCCAGGCCTGGGCCGCGGTATAGGGATGGCCGCTGGCGTCGCGCACGTTGAAGAGGTTGGTTGCCCAGGGGTAGCCGAACACCGACAGATCCAGGCCGACCAGACCGCCGAGGTCGAAGCGAAGCCCGGCGTGGGGGCCGACCATCAGCGGAGTGCCCTGGAGGAACGCGGGTGGATTGAGCGGGTACCAGGCCATGCCCTCGGCCCCGATGTAGGGCACGACGAACTTGAGCGGGGCTTCGAGATCGAAGTCCACCGTGCCGGTCGCGAAGTTGATGCTCTTTCCGGTCGCTTGTTCTTGCTGGTAGGCATAGCCGAGGGCCATGTGCAAGGCGAAGGGGCCGATCGGACCTCCGAACCACAGGACCGGCACCTGCAAGCCGACGGTGTCGTGCTCGCCGCCGGCGTTCTTGAGCGACAGGCGGTTGTAGCTTGCCGGCAAGGTCCACTCGAAGGCCTGGGCCGGAGATGCCGGCAGGGCCAAGGTCGCGCCGAGGAGCGCGAGGAGGCCGAGCGAGAGGGTGCGAGGGATCTTCAAGGGAATGACCTGCCGATCGTGGACTGACGCCCTCGTATACCCGCAGCTCCGGGGTTTGATGGCCCGGGTCGGGGAGGCCTTGCCGCGCCGAGAAGCTCTTTATGACGAGGCGGACAGGGCCTCGCGCCTGGGCTGGATCAGATCCTGGAACAGGAAGCGAGTGAGATCGAGTCGCCAGGCGGGGTCGGTCTCGTCGACGGCCTGCACGCCTGCCGTGACCAGGCCATCTTCCTCGTGTCGCCACGCGACCGTGCTGGCGATCGAGACGCCCCGCTGGGGGATCTTGAACTCGAGCTGCACGTCGGATCCGACCTCGATGCTGTCGTGGATCCCCGTCATCCGGAAGCCGGAGCCGCAGATCTCGATGATCGTCCCGAGCCGGAAAAACCCGCCCGGAGTCTTGTAACGCGCCGGAAAATGGACCTCGCGCTTGAAGGGGAGCTTCTTCTGGGATCGGTAGACGCCGGTGGCCAGATGCACCTCGAGGGCATCGCCTGAGTCCTGGCCCGGCGTGGTCATGGTGGCGCAGCGGCGGTAGACGTTGAAGTCCATGGCGGCGTGGTGGATCTCGAGGGCCGCGCCGGGCTTGAGAAGCGCGGAGCCCTGTGCGAGCTCGGCCGGCCGTTCCAGGAAGACCCGGTTGTTGCTCTGCCTCACGACCGTCGTCGGGATGGGCGCCGCATTCTGGTCGTGGACCAGGAAGACCGCCTGGCCCGCCACGTACTGCTCGCTGGTGTAGCGCGTGATCCGGGCGAGCAGGATCTTGGACTCGAGGGGCGTCTGCAGGTAATCGACGGCTCCGGACTCGAGCCCCGCCTGCAGGATCTCCATCGAGTACCGCGAGGACATGAACACGACCGGAATGAGCGAGGTCAGGCCGTCAGCCTTGAGCGTCTGACAGAGATTCGGCCCGTTCAGACCGCTCACGTCCGGATCGATGAGGATCAGGTGCGGCCGCTCGTAAAAGGATTTTTCCAGCGCCTCGAGGCCGTTGGTCGCCGTGAAGCATTCGAATCCCTCTGCCGTGAGCATGGCAGACAGATTGCGGCGATGTGGTCCCGAAGGATCGACGATGAGTATGCGTTTGCCCAAAAAAGGAACCCCCTTCTTTGGTCCCCCCCCATTGAACCTGTTATCGGTCTTCTACCCGGCGGCCTGGTTGCTTGGAGAGGCAACATAAGATTTTAATGTGGCGAATCGTAAAGAAAGAACGTCCTTGGCCGTGAGTAAACCCTCCGGGTGCCTGGCCGCCGATCGGCGCGGATGGTAGCATGGTCGGCGTTTCCAGAGCTTGTTTCGTGCTGTTGCGCCCCTTACACGCTCGCTGCTCTTGAGAGAGGCATGACGATGGCCGTCGTTCAGGATCTTGCCGCCGGTACCGGGCTTGCCGAGCTTCTATCCGGGCAGTCCCGCATCCCGCTCAAAGCCCCGCGGGGCAACCATTTGCACTGCAAGGGCTGGATCCAGGAGGCGGCGCTGAGGATGCTCCTCAACAACCTCGACCCCGAGGTTGCCGAGCACCCGGAAGAACTGGTCGTCTACGGAGGCCGAGGCAAGGCCGCTCGCAACTGGGACGCCCTGCGGGCCATCGTCCGGGAGCTCCTGGATCTGGAGAACGACCAGACTCTCCTGGTGCAGTCGGGCAAGCCGGTCGGCGTTTTCCGGAGCCATCCGGACGCGCCGCGCGTGCTGATCGCCAACTCCAACCTCGTCGGGCACTGGGCGAACTGGGACGAGTTCCGCAAGCTCGACGAGCGCGGGCTCATGATGTTCGGCCAGATGACGGCCGGGAGCTGGATCTACATCGGCACCCAGGGCATCCTCCAGGGCACCTACGAGACCTTCCGGGAGGCGGCGGATCGCCACTTTGGCGGCAGCCTCGCGGGTCGCTGGGTGCTCACGGCGGGCCTCGGGGGCATGGGTGGCGCGCAGCCGCTTTCCGTCACGATGAACGGCGGTGTGGTCCTGGCCGTCGAGGTCGATGATTCGCGGATCCAGCGGCGGCTCGAAAAGGCCTACGTCATGCGCCGGACGGATTCGCTGGACGAAGCCCTGGCGTGGGTCCACGAGGCCACCGATCGCAAGGAGGCCCTGTCCATCGCCCTGCTGGGCAACATCGCCGAGATCGCCCCGGAGCTCGTGCGTCGCGGGGTGATCCCGGACATGGTCACCGATCAGACCTCGGCCCACGATCCGATTCGCGGCTACATTCCGGCCGGGATGTCGCTCCAGCAGGCCCGCGAGCAGGCCGATGGCGACCGCGAGGCCTATCTGGCCAAGGTCGGCGCCAGCGCCGCCACGCACGTCCAGGCGATCCTCCAGATGAAGGAGCGCGGCGCGATCGCCTTCGACTACGGCAACAACCTGCGTCAACTGGCGCTCGAGAACGGTGTGGCGGACGCCTTCTCCTATCCGGGGTTCGTCCCGGCCTACGTGCGCCCGCTGTTCTGCGAGGGCAAGGGTCCTTTCCGGTGGGCTGCCCTGTCGGGTGATCCGGCCGACATCGCCCGGATCGATCGCTACATCCTCGAGGAGTTCCACCCCGATGCGGGACTCGCTCGCTGGATCCGCATGGCCTCGGAGCAGGTCAAGTTCCAGGGCCTGCCGGCGCGCATCTGCTGGCTTGGCTACGGCGACCGGGCCCGGCTGGGGTTGGCGATCAACGCGCTGGTCGCCAGGGGCGAGATCAGCGCGCCCATCGTCATCGGGCGCGATCACCTCGATTGCGGCTCGGTCGCATCTCCCAACCGCGAGACCGAGGCCATGCGTGACGGCTCGGACGCCGTTTCCGACTGGGTCTTCCTCAACGCCATGATCAACGCCGTCGGGGGGGCGTCCTGGGTCTCCGTGCATAACGGCGGCGGGGTGGGCATCGGCTTTGCCGAGCACGCCGGCATGGTGATCGTCGCCGACGGCTCGCCGGAGGCGGCACGCCGCCTGGAGCGTGTGCTCACGACGGATCCCGGCATGGGGATCATCCGTCACGCCGACGCCGGCTATCCCGAGGCGCTCGATTTTGCCCGGCAGCGCGGAGTCCGGGTCCCCATGGCGGATCGCCAGGACTCCGATCCGGATTCGCGCCGCGAAGCGCCCCGGAAGTAGAGGGTCCTGGCCAGATGGTCGCCACCGTCGATCTCCTGATCGAGCACGCCGCACAGGTCGTCACTCCGGCCGGGACGGGACCGCTGGCGGGGGATCGGCAGGGCGCCGTCGAGGTCGTGCGCGATGCGGCTCTGGCGTGTGCGGGCGGGCGGGTCGTGGCTGTCGGTTCGACCGAGGCCGTGCGGGCGTCCGTGGGGATCGACGCGGCGACCCGTATCCTCGATGCCTCGGACCGCGTGGTGACGCCCGGTCTGGTCGACGCCCACACTCACCTGGTCTACGCGGGTGAGAGGCTCGACGAGTTCGAGCTGCGGGCCCAGGGCGCGACCTATGCCGAGATCCTGGCGGCCGGCGGAGGGATTCACAACACCGTGCGGGCGACGCGGGCGGCGAGCCTGGCCGATCTCGTGGCCGGCGCATCCAGACGCCTGGACCGGATGCTGCAGATGGGCACCACGACGGCCGAGGCCAAGAGCGGCTACGGGCTCGACCGCGAGACCGAACTGCGCCAGCTCGAGGCGATCGCCCGGCTCGACGCCCAGGGGCGCGGGGAGCTCGTGGCGACCTTCCTCGGGGCCCATGCCATCGAGCCTGGCCGTACGGGCGACGAGGTGGTGGATACCTTGATCGCCGATGTGCTGCCCGAGGTCGCCCGCCAGGGCATCGCCCGGTTCTGCGACATCTTCTGCGAGAAGGGCGTGTTCACGGTGCCGCAGAGCGAGCGTCTGCTCTCGGCGGCCAGAGAGCTTGGGCTCGGGGTCAAGCTGCATGCCGACGAGCTGGCCGATACCGGCGGCGCGCTGCTGGCCGGACGACTCGGGGCCGTCTCGGCCGATCACCTCCACTGTGCGAGCCGTCCTGGCCTCGAGGCCATGGCGCGAGCCGGGACCGTGGCCGTTCTCTTGCCCGGTACGGCGGCTTTCCTCGGCCTGACCGAGCACGCCCCGGCGCGGGCGATGGTGGACCTCGGCGTGCCGGTGGCGCTGGGCACCGACCACAACCCGGGCTCGTGCCCGGCCGAGTCCATGGCCTTGATGATGAGCCTGGCGGTCTGCCAGATGAAGCTCTCGCCGGCCGAGGCGCTGGTCGCCGCCACGGCCAACTCGGCTGCGGCCTGCGGGGTAGCCGAGCGGGTCGGGCGGCTGGCCCCGGGCTACCAGGCCGACCTGGTGCTGTGGGAGGCCCAAGATTACCGGGCGATCGCTTACCGGATGGGGGTCAACCTGGCCCGCACGGTCATCAAGCGGGGCCGCGTGCTGATCGAGGACAGATCCACTCGATGAGTCCCCCACCGGCTGCGCCGACAGCGTCGAACGAAACGCCACCTGCTGAGCGGGGCTACGTAGCAGCTTGCCCGCAGCAGTGGGGGCATGCGGGGGCTGGCAGGGACCCCGCAGTCACTGCCCCGAAGGGGAGGTTCTTGTGAGTCCCCCACCGGCTGCGCCGACAGCGTCGAACGAAACGCCACCTGCTGAGCGGGGCTACGTAGCAGCTTGCCCGCAGCAGTGGGGGCATGCGGGGGCTGGCAGGGACCCCGC
>JAJYIO010000061.1 GCA_021790035.1 bacterium
ACGCCAAGATCCTGTTCATGGAGCTACCGGCCGACATCGAGGGACTCAACCGCATCGCGGTGGATCTCTCGCGGGCCACGGGCTTCCAGCAGGACATCTACCTCCGGCCCACCCTGTACAAGGAGGACGAGATCATCGGAGTGCGCCTCCACGGTCTCAAGGACGCCTTCCACATCTACGCAGCCCCCATGGGGACCTACGTGGACATCCAGAAGGGCTTGCGGCTCGGCACCTCGTCCTGGCGGCGCGTCGACGATACGACGGTACCTGCCCGTGCCAAGATCATCGGCGCCTACATCAACAGCGCCCTGTGCAAGACCGAAGCCGTCATGAATGGCTTCGACGAGGGCCTGTTCCTCAACCAGGATGGCCACGTCTGCGAGGGTTCTGCCGAGAACCTGTTCATGGTGCGCGACGGCGTCCTGGTGACCCCAGGGGTGGCGGACAACATCCTCGAGGGCATCACGCGCAGCAGCATCATCGAGATCGCCGAGCGCGAGCTTGGCCTCAAGACCGTGGCGCGGACGATCGATCGTACCGAGGTCTACATCGCCGACGAGCTCTTCATCTGCGGGACCGGTGCACAGATCGCCTGGATCTCCAGCGTGGATCACCGCAACATCGGCAACGGCAAGCTCGGTCCGATCACCGAGAAGATCCGGGACATTTACTACCGTGCCGTTCACGGCGAGCTGCCCCGCTACCACCACTGGCTGACGCCCGTCTACGGCACGCAGGCCAAGACAGACGGCCAGACCACGTTTGCCCAGGTGGTCCGGCAAGCAGCCGCCAGCTAGGAGAGATGACAACCCGGGTTCTGGCGATCGCCGCGGCGATCCTCTCGGGGACGAGCGGGATCGCCGTACCCTGCCTGGCAACGCCAGGACCCGGGGCAGCGTCGGCAAGCCTCGCGCCGGTCGCCTCGCTGGCGGCGAGTCCATCGGTGTCCGGCGCGGTCCGGGGTATTGCCACTCGCTCGGCAAATCCCGAGGGGTTGCAAGGCCACGGCATCGTTCCTGTTGCGGGTCCGGCCGGCCACGGTTCTCCTCCCCTCGGCGCCAGGCCTGGTCCGGCCGATCGCCAGGCTCCTGTTTCCGGCGTGAACGAGCCCCGGCATCTCGAAGGCACCCCTGCGCCATCCAGCTCCCGATCTCCCCGGCCCGCGGGATCAGCTAGCCCCACGCCGGGCCACCATCTTCCGCGATCTGGCGAGCACAAGGCCCTGCCTCCCGGCCGGCCCGAGCCGCAGGCGTATCGCAGTCCGGTGCCCCGAACCGTTCCCGCAACGGACCACCACGCGATCCCGCCCCGGCACCGCGTGCGCGAACAGGAGGCGCTCTCGCCCTGGGAGGTGGTCGACCTGTTCTGCACCCTGGATGCCGAGGGTGCCCGCCTGGCCAGGTCCGCCGGCACGCATCGAGATATCGACAAGCTTACCGCGTGGTCGGACGAGCCTGGATGGGACGAGACCACCGTCATCCGGTCGTTCTCCGTGGGCGACGCCGACAGCTTCGGTAACTTCGCCCACGTGGAGGTCCGCTTTTCGGTCATCGGAACCTTGACGCCGGACCACCTCGAACCCATGCCTCCCGACCAGACGGTCGAATTTCACCTCGAGCGCAAGGGCCGGGTCTGGACGATCGAGTCGCCCCTGTACGAACCGCATGTCTTTCGCAGCGAGCTCCTCCACCGACTTGCCCGCCGCGGCGCGACCTCTTTGCCCGTGCTCAAAGCCCTGGCCAGCGCCCACTAAACGCCGTCTCCTCGATCTTGGAGGGTCGCAGGATGCACTCGCCAAGAACAGGCTGCGCCTGCGCGGAACTGGACGCTCCGAGTTCGATGGGAAATGGTTTAGCGGGGCGACCGCGCCGAGGGACCCGGCCAGGCTGAAAACGGTCTAGGATAACTAGCATGCGTTCCAGCAAGATGATAAACCGATGGATCCTCGCGACCCTCTTGGCTTTGGGTTTGGGGCTGGTCTCAAGCTGCTCGGACACCGTCCGGGATGCGCAGATGAGCCAGTTCCGGTCGATCGAGGGCCTTGCCGACCAGCTGTTCAAGATGAAGATCCTGACCAAGAGCGATCGGTTGCTGGTGGTACGGATGCCTTTCCCGGCACGTGTCACCATGGGGCGGCGATCGGCGTCGGGTCAGGCCGAGCGGCTCTTCTTCGACGACGCGTTCGTCGCCGGCCTGCTCAAGAACGGCGCGGTCGTCCTCCAGAACATGGCTGCGGTCGACTCCCCCGAGCAGGCTGCGGTCGACGAGGCGCTCGCGCGGATCGGGACCATGCCGGGGCTCCTCTCCGCAGCCGGCAAGCTCCCGCAGGACGGCAAACTCCTCGAGGTCGGCGGCCGGTGCGTTTCGCTCGGCAAGATCGGCAGTTCCCTGACGGATCTCGGGATCACCAAGGTGCTGCTGTATCGATGGGTCTATCACCGCACCCTGGCCGAGACCGAACCCGATGGAGACTCGACCTTCGATGGCGATCGCGTCTTCGTGCGCGTGGTCGATCCATCAACCGGCTACATCATCTGGAGCGACTTGCTCGTCTCTCGCCAGCAGCTGGCCTACTGAGCCGCGATCCCGCAGTCGGCAGGGCAGCCCCACCTTCCGAGCGAAGCCTGGCGGGGTCTTCGAGAACCCGGTCGAGCCGGGATCGCCGCTCGTTCTCCGGCTCAGCCTGGATGGATTGCCTGGAGAGCGCTTGGCGACAGACTTTAAGGCAACTCTCCCCATGTCTTAATCTGAACTTAGCTCGAGGGCCGCAAGGAGAGGCGATTGTGAGGCGATAAATCCATCACGGAATAACCAGGCCTTTAATCTCTGGACGCTGGCCCCAAGTGGAGGCCCAAGAGGACGGACATGGCAGATCGCAAGCTTCGCAAAATCGCCAACCTGGCACTCGTTGCCGGATTGCTGGCAGCGGGCTGCGGCAAGGTTCCTTCCGTGGCGGTGCCGTCAGATAACTACGGCGGTAGCACGACCTACACCCCGATCCAGAACCAGTCCACCGGCACGATCACCGGCCGTGTCGTCGATTCCCGCACCGGTCTCGGCATCCCGGACGTCACGGTTCAGGTCGAGGGCGTTTCGCCCCCCGTCAGCACCCAGACCGACGGCGACGGCAACTACACGCTGTCCGACGTCCCGGCCGAGCGGATCAAGATCGTCCTGCAGAAGGATCTGTACACGTATCCGGTAGGCGCAGGCGACACCATCGTGGATGTCCTGCCGGGCAACACGGTGAGCGCCCCCGACATCCAGCTCACCCAGCAGCAGTATGCGATTCCCAACGCGTTCATCGAATCGATCCCGAACATCACCCGCCCGCGAGCCATCGCGATCGGGACGGATCCCCAGACCTCGACGAGCGTGATGTATGTCCTTGACCAGGAGAACTGGCAAGACCCCTTGTTCAGCATCACGACGCCGTTCCAGGTCTGGGGCGTGCGCAAGTTCGGCCTGGCTGGCGGCCTCGAGAACAAGTTTGCCGACACCGCGGTCTTCCATTCCCTGCAGAACCCGATGGGGCTGACCGTCGACAACGGCGGCAACGTCTACGTCGCGGATCCGGGCAGCAACGCCATCCGCGAGTACAGCGCGGCCGGGTCGTATATCCAGCCGGCCTCCAACCAGACGGAGTTCCCGGGCATCAACGATCCCTACGACATCAAGGTGCTTTCGACCGGCCAGTTCGCGGTCTCGAGCGCCGGCAACAACGAGGTCATGTTCTTCGATGCCTCGATGGGCCCGGCGCACGACTCGACCGGCGCCCTGATGCCTCCCATCACGAATAGCGACGGCCTCAAGGGAATGGCAGTGGATGCCGACGACAACCTCTACCTGATCGACGACGCAGCTGGAGCTGGCGGCGTCATCAGCAAGGTGAGCCCGCAGGGCCAGGTGCTCTTGCAGTTCGGCTACCGGGGGGGGGACGGCGCCGGCTACTTCAGCAGCCCCTCAGCCATCGCCGTGGACAACCGCAACGGCGACATCTACGTGGTCGATTCGGGCAATAACCGGGTTCAGCGGTTCGACCGCGACGGCTCGTACATGAGCGAGTTCGGCGGAATGGGCGGCGGCAACGGCGAGTTCAACGATCCGACCGGCATCGCCGTGGACAGCCAGGGCTACGTCTACGTGACGGATACCAACAACAACCGCATCGAGAAGTTCTCCCCTTCGCAGGTCCTTTCGACCAGTAGCACGGGCAACTAAACAGATTCACTTGGATTGGAAGACGTCCGCCAGGCGAAGAAATCCGCGAAGCATGTATGAAAATCCGCTTCGGCTTCGGCTGCTTGCGGGCGCGCTGCGGTTCAGGTCAACCGAAACTCGGTCTCGCGCCGTCAGCCGTCTCGCGGACGGCATCCGTCGAAGGTGAAAACCTCGCCACCTCGAGTGCCAGGCAACGTAGCAGCTAGCCATCAGCCGGAGAGAGTTCGAGGGAGGAACGAAGTTTCAGGGCAGATCGAGGACCCGACCGCCACTATCCTGGCCTCGCCTGGATCCTTGGCGCAACTCGGAGGCAGGGTCCGGGGCTTCGGGAAGCCTCGAGTCTGCTACCATGAAACCTTTGTCGAACGAGGTGAAGGTTGAACGCTCTCCTGTTGGGCGGTGAGATTGCCGCAGCCGTGGTGGCCGTCGGCGGGATCGCGGCGGTGGCGATCCCCCAGTCCCGGGCCGCGATAGCCAAGGCCCTCGGGCCCTTGCTCGGCTCTGCCTACCAGAAGCAGGTGGTCAAGCAATTCAAGGCCGGCTTCCCGGAGCTCTACGCGAAGTTCTCCGGGCTCAACCTCGGCCCGCAGTCCCAGACGGGCCTGCAGTCGGCCATGATGCGTATCCCGCCGCAAGAGGCCGTGAAGCTGCAAGGGGAGTTCCTGCGCTCCAAGGACTGGCTGCTGTCGCGTCATGCCGAGCTTGAACCGTTCGTCGCGGTCATGTCCAGCCAGGATCCCCGGGCCCAGGTAAAGGCGTTGCAGGACGTGTTCAAGCTACCGAGCTCCAAGCGGCAGGCCATCGAGAAAGACGTGCTTTCGGCGTATGATCGCCTGGCTGGTCGGTTTCCCAAGTGGGTCAGCTTGATCGAAGCCACCCTCAGGAACCCCGGTCCCACCAAGACTCCGGAGCCTGCGGGCAAGCGCTAGAATCCCGTCTGGTTCCAGGCTGACCTGCGGTCGAGAAGCTTCACGTCGAGCGCCGGCCCTTCCTGTGCAAGTCCTAGGAGTTCTTTCCTTGCCCGAAAATCTGACGCTTGCCCCCGGTCTGTCCACCGGCGCGGCTACTCGACCCGTCCACCTTTTCAGCCCGCTGATCTTGCGGGGCGTGACCTTGCCCAACCGCATCGGGTTCTCACCGATGTGCCAGTACTCGAGTCCGGATGGCTCGGCAACCGACTGGCACATGGTTCACCTCGGCACCCGGGCGGTCGGCGGAGCGGGCCTCATTCTGCTGGAGGCAACGGCGGTCGATCCCGCGGGCCGGATCAGCCCCGGAGATCTGGGGCTGTGGTCCGATGCCCAGATCGAGCCGCTGGCCAGGATCACGAGGTTCCTGGCGGAGCACGGCTCGGTCCCGGGGATTCAGCTGGCCCACGCCGGCCGCAAGGCCAGCACGCGATCGCCCGGAGACGGGGGCGGCCCGCTCAGGCCGGAAGAGGGCGGCTGGACGACGTTCGCCCCCAGTCCGTTGCCCTTAGATGCCGGCTACCCGGTCCCCGCTATGCTGGATGCTAGCGAGATCCCGGGCATCATTGAGGCCTTTGCCGCGGCGGCTCATCGAGCTCACCAGGCCGGGTTCCAGGTGATCGAGATCCACGCCGCGCACGGCTATCTTCTCCACCAGTTCCTGTCACCGTTCACCAATCGCCGGACGGACGCTTACGGCGGCTCTTTCGAGAATCGCTCCCGGCTTCTGCGCGAGACCATCGCGGCGATTCGCGGTCGCTGGCCGGCCAGCCTCCCCCTGTTCGTGCGGCTGTCCGTCACGGACTGGGTGCCCGATAGCTGGGAGCTCGAGCAATCCATCGCCTTGTCCAGGGAACTCACGGCTCTGGGCGTCGATCTGATCGACGCTTCCTCGGGGGGCCTCGTCCCGGATCTCGCGGCCGTGGGCGGCGGTCCGATACCTCTGGGCCCGGGCTACCAGACGCCTTTCGCGAGCGAACTGCGTCGCCAGGCCGGAATCATGACCGCTGCGGTGGGCCTCATAACCGAACCGGCCCAGGCCGATCACGTCATCCGCACCGGGCAGGCCGATCTCGTCCTCTTGGGTCGGGAACTCATGCGCAATCCCTACTGGCCGCTCCGGGCCGCCGCGGCCCTGCGCCAGCCGATGGCCTGGCCGGTCCAGTACGAGCGCGCCCGTTCCTGAGCCGGCCGGGCGCTGCCAGCTGTCTCTCGGACGGCACCCTGCAAGGTTGAAACCTCGCCACCGCGAGCGCCAACCTACGTAGGTTGCCCTCGGCCGGAGGGAGGATCGAGGGAAGGCCTGTTCGCGGGTCAGCCCCAGATGAGGGAGCGGGCGACTTCCGGCGCGACCAGGCGATCGCGCTGACCATCGCGCCGGACGAAGCTCGTCTTGAAGAGCTCGGCCGAATGGATCACGAAGGACTCCAGATCCTGGATCCCCTTCTGCAGTACCGCCAGGCCAGGCGTCTCCGGGATGGCTGCGGGCACCGTGGGCAGGACCAGGGCCGAGGAGCCGATCTCACCCCAACCCGGGCTCCCGAGCGGGGCTCGCTCTTTGCTACCCGCGGCCGCCTCGCGAAGCACCAGGTGCCGGGTGTACAACCGCAAGGTGGCATAGCTGAGCAGCACGTAGCGCCAGGTGAACAGCACCCCGGCCTCGGCCAGGAACATCTTGTGGAACAGGCAGCGCCTGAGATACCTGACGATGAGGTCGGGCGGCCCGGCCAGATCGCCAGGATGCCTCACGAGCTCGCCGGCCATCGCCGCAAAGCCGCCCCCGAGGAATTCGGGCAACTCCGCGGGAGGAATCCGCGTGACGAGAAAGAGGCACAGGACCTCGAGCACCAGATCGTCCTCGCCACCTGGAGCAGGCGCCGCGACCGGACGCTCGATCTCGGCAGCCAGGACGAACGCAGCCTCCTCGGGACCGAGACCCGGATGGTAACGCTTCGAGAGGCCCTGCAGCGCCCGCTCGCCGGCCTCGAGACGCTCGGTGAGCGGCACCGGACTCCCGGGCTCGAGGAGTTCGAGCAGCTTGCCCTCGATCGCCCGGTAGACCTCCCATGGGATGGGTTGTTCCGGAGAGCCCAGAAAAAGTTGCTCGCCCACCTCCACGACCATCTGGCGCTGATCCGCTGGATCGGCCCAGTAGCGCGAGCGGATGTCGCCCTCTCGCAGCGCGAAAGGCCGCCCCAGCCCGTAGAGCGCAGAATGGCAGGCAAAACTCGTCCACACGTCGATCCCGTCGGGCGTCCGCGTGAAGAAGAACGGATAGGTATGGCAGGCCGGAACGGGCTGCTGGCCCAGAGTGCCGTGGAGCAGGCAACCGGCCCGGGTATCGTGGAAGGCGCAGTAGCCATCGGCTGCCGCCGCAAGCCGGCCACGGCCTCTGGCCCCTTCTTGCTGCTCGAAGTCGGGGGCTTGGGGAAGGCGATCGGGCCAGAGCTGCGCGAACGGCAGGCTGGCGAGGGCCTGTTTCAACGGCACGGAAAGGCTGATGCCCCACTTGCCCGCGTGGCAGCATTCGCCACAGCCCTGGCAGGAGAAGCGCGATTCTGGCAGATAGCGCAGGGGCAGGTTGACTGGCTGGAAGGCGCGGGCAAAGGAAAGTTCGAGCCCGCTGGCGAAGCGCCCTCCGCCCTGCCGGCGGGCCCGGCCCAGCTCGGCCAGCGCGATGCCCACGGCGATGGCGGGTCCCGGTAGCTCCGAGAGTTCGAGCACGCCCCCGCCGAGGATGCCGCCGGAATCGCCGGCGAACATTCCCTGGAAGGATAGCCCGGTCGAACGCTCGGACAGGATACACTCGAGGGCCCAGCCGCACGCGTCGTTCGCGAATGCACCGACGGCCTCGACGTCGAAGGCATATCCGGCCGGGCGCGGAAGCGGCCCTTCATCCGTAACCGAGCTTGCCGCGTAGACTGCCGGGTCGAGGTCGCGCTGGACCACCAGCTCGCCACCCACCAGCACGAGAGCGGCCGGCGAATAGGTCTTCAGGTGCTCGCGCCGATCTCGCTCGGGCCCATAGGCCGTGGCCAGATGGCGCCTCACGAGATCCTCCGCCTGCGACCGCGACTCGATCATTTGGCCGTCTGCCCTCGTTGCAAAGAACCCAGAGTCACCCCAGCTGGCCCGTTCTCGGTTCAAGAGGGTCCCTCTGCGCGGTCCCTCAGACCCGATCCATCCACACCGGAAGCACTCTAGCTCAGAATCGGCGCCACGGGTACCCGAAGCGTCCGATAGATGCTGCTATACTGCGGCAGAACCAGAAAGGAGACGTCACGCGAATGGCCGATGAAGCCGATCGCCTGCAGCCGGAGCTCTGGGCCCCGAGCAGCCAGATCCGAGAGACCGCTCTGGTCAAGGATTACGATGCCCTGCGCGGCCAGGCGGCCCAGGACCCGCTGGCGTTCTGGGAGCGTGAAGCCGAGGAGCTCGCCTGGTTCGAGCCGTGGAACAAGGTCCTCGACGACGCGAATCCCCCCTTCTTCAAGTGGTTCGTCGGCGGCAAGACCAACGTGGTGCTCAACGCCCTCGACCGCCACCAGAACACGCCGGTGCGCAACAAGCTCGCGTACATCTGGGAGGGCGAAGACGGCAAGGTTCGCACGATGAGCTTCCACGCGCTGAACCGCGAGGTCTGCCAGTTCGCCAACGTCTTGAAGAGCATGGGGGTCAAGAAGGGCGACCGGGTCACCATCTACCTGCCGCGCGTCCTCGAACTGCCCATCGCCATGCTGGCGACGGCGAAGATCGGCGCGGTGCATTCGGTGGTCTACGGCGGATTCTCGGTAGAGGCACTGGCAGAGCGCATCCAGGACAGCGAATCCAAGGTGTTGATCACGGCGGATGGTGGCTTCATGCGCGGCAAGCCGGTTCCTCTCAAGCAGATCGCCGACGAGGCCCTGCAGCGCTCGGGCACGGTGGAGCACGTCATCGTCGTCAAGCGCGCCGATCTCACGGTCTCCATGGAGGTGGGTCGGGATTACTGGTACGACGAGCTGATGGGTCTTCCGTTCGCCAAGAATCCCGCGCTCAGCGGCAGTTGCAAGACGGAAGTCATGGATGCCGAGGATCCGCTGTTCCTGCTCTACACGTCGGGCACCACCGGGAAGCCCAAGGGCATCATGCACACGCACGGCGGCTACCAGGTCGGGATCAGCGCCACCATGAAGTACGCCTTCGACGTGCGCGCTGAAGATCGGTGGTGGTGCGCGGCCGATCCGGGCTGGATCACCGGCCATAGCTACATCGTGTACGCGCCGTTGATCCTCGGGGTGACGTCGGTCATGTACGAGGGTGCGCCGACGTATCCCTATCCCGATCGCTGGTGGCGGATCGTCGAGAAATACGGCGTCAATTTCCTTGACGCCGCGCCCACCG
>JAJYIO010000062.1 GCA_021790035.1 bacterium
TGTGCTGGTCGAGCTTCCCTGGCTGCGCTCGGGCAATGACTCGAGGGAACCCGCCGGTTCCCTCGAACTCTCTCCTGCTTGCGGGCAAGCCGCTTCGCCGCTTGGCTCTCGAGGTGGCGAACAAGGCACATGTCAGGTTTCCGTTCGCGGAACGGCTGGCTGTGCTGGTCGGGCTTCCCTGGCTGCGCTCGGGCAATGACTCGAGGGAACCCGCCGGTTCCCTCGAACTCTCCCCGGCCGAAGGCCAGCTGCTGCGTAGCCGGGCTAGACCGATGCGGCAGGCGTTGCCAGGGCCTGGCCGTTGCTGGCGGAAACCTCGGCGAATGCGGCGGCCAAGGCCTTCTCTGACAGGGTCTGGTAGTAGGGCGCCATCGTGAAGATGAACCCGCGAGCACCGTCCCAGCCGTTGGGCTGGCCCAGGCGCAAGAGCACGGCTCCGGGAGTGGCCGGCGGGGCGATGGCCACGCGGAATGAATGGAGCGACTCGGGGATGGTCCAGAACCGGTCGAGGCACTGATCGAGCGGCAGCACCTCGTCGGTGGCCGGCAGGATCTCCTCCTCCTCGACGGTCTCGGCCTCGGCGCGCAGCGCGCGGAGCGCCGCGGCGATCTGCTCGCCGGATCGCCCCCGGAACCGGAAGATCAAGAAGGGATCCCGATCGAATTCCTGAGCCAGAGTGTAGAAGACGGCGGCGATGTGCTTGCAAGGATTGACTTGATCCGGGCAACTGCATGCCGCAAGAATCTCCTGGCCGTCGTACGGGAACAGCGTCATACCCGCCGCGTAGAACGCTTCCTCGATGTCTTCGGGCATCTCTCCCGCCAGGAGCTTGGCAGCCAGGAGTGCGTTGTTGGACATCTCTGCCAGGATGCGTTCCCAGATCTCGTCGGGGAGGTGGACCATCGAGAGTTCGACCAGGTAGGGCTCGGGCCGGGAGCCCTGGACCAGGGCCGTTACCACCCCCCACTCGTCCATGTTGAGATCCCGGACGGCGCCCTGGCGGGCGTATTCCGCTCCCCGGGCCACGCGCGCGGCCCAGCCGAAGGTCTCGAGGACAGCCGTCCATCGGGCCGACCACCAGGTCGAGCCGAACGTCGGGCGCTTGCGATTTTGCTGCTGGGCGCGACGCTGGGCTTGGGCTTCCTGCTGGCGACGCTTCTGCTCCTCCCGCCGCGTCTGCTGCTGCTGGGCCCGACGCTCGGATCGACCGGAAGCGGCCTCGGCCTTGCGGCGCTGTTGCTCGGGGGTCTCGGCCTTGCGCTGGGTCCGCTTTTGCGACCTCTGAACCGCGGCTTCGTCACCTTTGCCGAGCGCCTGATCAAGCGAGGCTGCCGCTTGCTCGCGCTTCTCACGCCGCCGGCTCCAGTAGCCGCGCCCACGGCGCCTGCGCGAAGGCTGGCCTTCTCCCGCAGGGCTCTGGGAGCCCTCGGATTCCGATGCGGCGCCGATCGCCTGAGGCGACGGGGGGCTTGCCGGCGATGGCACCGAAAGGGGCGCGGAGGCCTCCGGGGTCGATTCGACCGTTTTGGGCTGGGCCCTGCGCCGCCGCGGACGGATGGGGGCCTCCGCCGACGGCTCGGGGGCAACCGGGGGCGCGTTGCCGGAGTCAGGCTTCCGGATCGAGCGAGGGCGACGGACGGCCGGGGTGGCCACTGGCGGCGTGGCCTCGGCGGGTTCGGCCTTGGCCTTGCGAGGGCGGCGCGGGCGTACCGGCGCATCCCCCGCAGGTGCGCTCGAGAATGCGGCGCTCGCATCGGTTGGTGGAACCTGGGGTGGCTCGGCCTCGGTTCCGGCGGGGCGGCGGGTGCGTGGGCGGGGCATCGGCTCAGTCGTCCTCCACGGCTTCATCGCGCAGCGTGAGAATATCGCGGAGTTCCGAGGTCGAGAGGTCCGAGATCCAGTTCTCGCCCGCACTCACGATGGAGGCTGCCAGGGACTTCTTGGATTCGATCATGTGATCGATTCGCTCCTCGAGCGTGCCCAGACAGACGAACTTGTGGACCTGCACGTTGCGCGTCTGGCCGATCCGGAAGGCGCGATCGGTGGCTTGGTTCTCGACCGCCGGGTTCCACCAGCGGTCGAAGTGGAACACGTGGTTGGCTCGGGTGAGGTTGAGGCCGAGCCCGCCGGCCTTGAGCGACAGGATGAAGACGGGGGGCGCGTCCTTGTCTTCCTGGAAGCGCACGACCATCTTGTCGCGCTGGCCTTGCGGCACGCCGCCATGCAGGAAGAAGACGTCGCGACCGAGCGTCTCGCGGATGTAGTCCTTGAGCAGGTGCCCCATCTCGACGAACTGGGTGAAGATCAGGGCGCGATCGCCCTCGCTGACGACCTCCTCGAGCATCTCGCCCAGGCGGGACAGCTTTCCCGAACGTGTTGCCAAGGGTCCGGCCTCGCCGAGGAAGTGGGCCGGGTGGTTGCACACCTGCTTGAGCTTGGTCAGCGTCTTGATGACCGCGCCGTGCCGTGCCAGGCCGCTGGCGTTCTCGATCTCGGTCATCATCTCGCCCAGAACGCGCTGGTACAGGCGAGCCTGCTCGCGTGTGAGCGTGCAGAATACCTTCATCTCGAGCTTCTCGGGAAGATCGCGGATGACGAACGGGTCCGTCTTCAGGCGCCGCAGCACGAAGGGGTTGACGAGCTTGCGCAGGCGCAAGGAGGCGACCGGGTCGCGATAGCGCTCGATCGGCAGCGCGTACCGCTGCCGGAAGTCGGCCAGCGAACCGAGATACTCGGGATTCAGGAAGTCGAGGATGGACCACAGCTCGGCGAGGCGATTCTCGACCGGGGTGCCCGTGAGCGCCACGCGGTATCGGGCCTTGAACGACCGCACCGCCTTGGCCTGCTGGGTCTGGGGATTGCGGATGTTCTGGGCCTCGTCGAGGATGACGCCATCCCAGTGGTAGCCCGACAGGTCGTCCTGGTCGCGAGCTGCCAAAGAGTATGTCGTGATGACCAGGTCAACCGTCTCCACCCGCTTGAAGAACGCCTGGTCCTGCGATCGATCGGGACCGTGGTGGACGTACACATCCACCGTCGGAGCGAATCGAGCCACCTCCCGGCGCCAGTTTCCGACCACCGACGTGGGGCAGATGAGCAGAACGGGGCGGCGACGGGCGCGCAGGCGCTTGTTGTGGAGCAGCAGAGCGATGAACTGGATGGTCTTGCCCAGACCCATGTCGTCGGCAAGGCAAACCCCGAGCCCCTGGCCGGTGAGAAACGCGAGCCAGGAGAATCCCCGGATCTGGTAAGGGCGCAGCTCGCCGACGAAACCGTGCGGGGGCGGCAACTCGGGGATGCGCCCCCCGGTCCCGCCCAGAAGGTCAGCCAGCCACCCCTGGCCCTGGACGCTCGACACCGGCAATCCCACATCCACCCCGCCGCCGGTCAAGGCCAGACGCATGGCCTCCTGGAGGAGAATGCGCTTGCCCCCGGGGCGGCGTTCCCAGAAACGCACCGTGGCATCGAGCTGAGCCCGGGTCAGCTCGACCCATTCGTCCCGGACCATCACGAGCGGCGCGGGCGCATGCGACAGGTGGTGATACTCCTGGCGACCGAGCGGTTGATCCCCGAGCGCCAGTTGCCAGTCGTAGGCAACCAGCGTGTCGAGACCCATCCCGGCGTCGCTGGGCACCAGCGTCCCCGTGCCTGTCGTGACCGGAGAGCCGATGGGCCGGATGGTGAGCTTGACCCCGATACGGTTGGCTCCTTTGGCCCACCAGGACGGCACGATGACGCCGAAGCCGCTTTCCTCGAGCACGGGACCGGCCTCCCGGAGGAACGCATGAGCCTCCTGTGCGTCGAGTTCGACGAGTTCGGGTCGTGCCGAACGCAGGCCGCCCGCGAGCGAGGGAAAGGTCCGGGCCGCCTTGCCGAGATCTGCCAGCAACTTTTCTTGCGGATGATCGACGCGGCGATCGAAGAAGGTGGCGCGGACACTGGCTGCCTTCCAGACTTCGGAAGCCGGCACGAAGAGGTCGGGGTCGTCCGGGGCCTGCAGTCCGAACCTCAGCCTCCAGCTACCATCCTCGGCCGGCGGCGACTCGAGCCGGAAGGCCGTGCGGAAAGCCGGCATGGGGGCATGGATGGGGGCCTGCCATTCGTTGACGGCGTCCTCGAGCTCGGTGATCTCACGCACCGCCCCTCGCAGCCCCGGCTCGGGACTCGACAGCGCGGCGATCCAGCGATCCCAGATCGTGGGTCCGGTGGGGTGAGGGACGCCCCCCAGGCTCTGGCGAACGAAGCGATCCGTGACTTCGGAAAGAAAGTCGGTGACCAGCTCCTTGGGAACGGGCGCGTCCTCGAGACGGGCGACGAGCGCGCGGCAAGCCGGCGGCATCGAACGCGCCAGGATGGCGATGCGCTCACCTTCGGGAACCAGGACCGGCGCCCAGATCGCGTGAATACGCACATCGTCGCGCCTCACGCCCGGTACGACGTGTTGCTTGACGCAGAGTTCGAGCGCCAGCTGTGCGACGGCGCCCCAGAACCTCAGATCCGCGCCGATGCGGACTTCCTGATCGCCGATCGGTTGATCCTGGTGGTGGGGGTCCGCCAGGGCGGACAGCCGGCCCAGCACCTGGTCGGGATCGACGCCGACGGCCGCCAGCGGCCAGGATTGCAGGTGAACCGGCTCGGTCGGCATATCTTGCAAGAGTTCCGGGCTGGCCAGCATCTGGTCGCCCGCGGTTGGCAGCTGGGCTATCAGCCGCCGGGCACGCCAGCTGCCGTCGAACCGGACATCGCCAGCCGCTACGACCTCGGGTGCGGCCGGCGTCGCAGGAATGCGAAGGCGGTCGAGGAGGGGCGGCAGCTCGCCCAGGTCGAGAAGGCCTTGCGGACCCTCAGCCCAGAAGACGAACTCCCGCACGTTCGGTCCCGGGACCCAGGTCCCGTGCAGGACAATCAGGCGCTGTTTTCCTTTCAGTCGGGGGAATTGGCCGGAAGAACAGCGTGCAAGAAGCAAGCATCGAGCACTCGCAATGCGACGCCGTTCGTCCCACTCTTGTGCGCCGCCTGGAATCCGGGCGGGCGTCTGGAGACTGCCCCTGCACCCGAGCGCACCTCGGCCCCTGTGGCCGAAACCATACCGGCTAGCGGTATCTTAGCACGGGCGTTTGTCGCGCGGCAATCCTCGAATCCCAAGATGCACGGTTCGAAAGAGAGGTCGGGCCACCAGGCTCGCCGAGGGCGACGTTACATTTCTCAATTTCGAATTGTTAGGAGTAGAATGCCCGTGTCGACACCAGGCGTGCATGCCTCGAGCCCACGGGAAGTGGCGGCACAGAAAAGGGCGAGCTTGATGAACGCGACACCGACCTTCCCGCCTCGTACTCCAAGGCCACTGGGGACCACCCAGAGGCAGGATCGGTGGTGGCTCGAGCCGCTGCTCAACTTCATCGGCTTCACCACCTTCGTCGGTTACTCGCTGTGGGTGACGTTCTCGCCCACCGGGCCGCACGGGCTCAACTACGAGTGGCCCCACCGGCCCGGCCCGGGGTGGACTTACCTGTCCCCCTTCTACTCGCCCCTGTTCGGACCGACCTGGTGGCACTTCTCCCCGGCGATCCTGGTGCTCTGGATGCCACTGGGCTTCCGGGCGACCTGCTACTACTACCGCAAGATGTACTACCGGACGTACTTCGCGGATCCGCCGGCTTGCGCCGTCTCGGATACGAAGTTCTGGCAACGGAAGCCGCGTTCATACCAGGGAGAGACGGCGTTCCCCTGGATACTTCAGAACGCTCACCGCTGGTTCCTCTACTTCGCCATTTACGTCCTGGCCGTGCTCTGGATCGATGCCTTCCAGTCGATCTTCTTCCGCGCTCCCGCAGGGCAACCGGGGCTGCATTTCGGACTGGGATCCGCCGTCCTGCTCGTCAACGCGGCGCTGCTTTCCGCCTACACGTTTGGCTGTCACGCCCTGCGCCATCTGGTAGGCGGCAGCGTGGACTGCTGGAGCTGCTCTCGGATCGGCCGCGCCCGCCACAAGGTCTGGCAGGTCGTCTCCCGGTTCAACGAGCATCACATGCTGTGGGCGTGGGTCAGCATGATCTGCGTCGGGCTGTCGGACCTGTACATCCGGCTACTGGCGATGAACGACGTGCCGTTGACTCGATTCCCCTGGCTGTAGGAGTCAGGCCGGGGCCTGCATTCGTACCTCTTCGGGATCCTTGGTTCCCCCCGCGTTCGCAGGTTCTGCGTTCGCACACGCCTACCAGAGCAGAAGAAGCAAGATGGCAGTTCCATACACGACCAGCGAGCACGACGTCATCGTCATAGGTGCGGGCGGTGCGGGCCTGCGGGCGGCCATCGAGGCGGCCCGGCAAGGTTCTGCGACGGCGCTCATCTGCAAGAGCCTGCTCGGCAAGGCGCACACGGTAATGGCCGAGGGCGGCGTGGCCGCGGCGATGGGCACCGTGGATCTCCACGACAACTGGCAGGTCCACTTCCGCGACACCATGCGCGGCGGCAAGTTCCTGAACAACTTCAAGATGGCCGAACTGCACGCCAGGGAAGCACCAGAACGCGTTCGCGAGCTCGAGGCCTGGGGTGCGGTCTTCGACCGGACGGCCGACGGCCGGATCCTCCAGCGGAACTTCGGCGGCCATCGCTTCCCGAGATTGGCCCACGTTGGCGATCGCACGGGCCTCGAACTCATCCGGACGCTCCAGGACAGGGCGGTTCACAGCGGGATCGACATCTTCATGGAGATGACGGTCATCGGCCTGACCAAAGACGGCGATCGGGTTTCTGGATGCGTCGCCTACGACCGCAAGACCGGCGAGTTCCAGGCTTTCAAGGCCAGGGCCGTGGTACTGGCGACCGGCGGCATCGGCAAGAGCTTTCGCATCAACAGCAACTCCTGGGAGTACACCGGGGACGGGCATGCCATGGCTTACCGGGCCGGTGCCGACCTCATCGACATGGAGTTCGTCCAGTTCCATCCCACCGGCATGGTGTGGCCGCCCAGCGTGGCCGGCATCCTGGTCACCGAGGGCGTCCGAGGGGAGGGCGGCGTCTTGAAGAACAACCAGGGCGAGCGGTTCATGTTCGGCTACATCGCCGAGATGTTCCGGGCCGAGACCGCCGACACCGAGGCGGAGGCCAACCGCTGGCTGGTCGAGCAGCAGGCTGCGGTCCGGCCGGATCCCGCGACCGCGGCCCGGCGTCCGCCGGACCTCCTGCCTCGCGATGAGGTAGCGCGAGCGATCGACGCCGAGGTCAAGGCCGGCCGGGGCAGTCCGCACGGCGGCGTTTTCCTGGACATCGCCTCGCGCCGAACCCCCGAAGAGATCCGGCGAGCGTTGCCCAGCATGTACCTGCAGTTCAAGGAGCTCGCGGGTGTCGATATCACCCGGGAGCCCATGGAGATCGGGCCCACCTGCCACTACATCATGGGCGGCGTCCGGGTGGATGCGGATACCGGGATGTCGACCGTACCCGGTCTTTTTGCCGCCGGCGAGGTCGCCGGGGGCATGCACGGCGCCAACCGTCTGGGGGGCAACTCCTTGTCGGACTTGCTGGTCTTCGGGCGCCGGGCGGGCCTGGGTGCGGCCGGCTTCGCCAGATCCAGCGGAGCTGTCGGGCAGGATACCGCACAGATCGCGGGATTCATCGGCGAGGCGATTGCCCCGCTGGACCGGGTCTCCGGACCGAGCCCGTATGAGATTGCCAGCCAGCTCTCGGCATCCATGGAAAAGAACGTCGGCATCATCCGCCAGGCTGACGAGCTCGAGGCGGGGCTGGCCAGGATCGCCGAACTCAAGGAGGTTTATCGCTCGGTCCGCGTGAGCGGTGGCCGCGACTTCAATCCAGGCTGGAACCTCGCGATCGACCTGCACAACATGCTGACGGTGTCCGAGGCGATCGCTCGCGGCGCGATCATGCGCGAGGAGAGCCGCGGCGCGCATACGCGCCGTGACTTCCCCGGGACCGACACCCGGAAGTGGGCCCAGGTCAACGTCACGATCCGTGTGGACGAAGGCGGCGCCATGACGGCCACCCCCACCCCTCTGCCGCAGATGACGCCCGAACTCGCGAAGCTCCTGGAGGGTTGATCTTCATGGCAGAAGTCAGGTTCAAGGTCTGGCGCGGCGACGCCGGCTCCGGAAATTTCGTGGATTACGACGTCCCGGTGACCGAAGGCTGGGTCGTCCTCGACGCGATTCACTGGATCCAGGCAAACCTCCAGAACGATCTGGCGGTTCGATGGAACTGCAAGGCCGGCAAGTGCGGATCGTGCAGCGCGGAGATCAACGGCAAGCCACGGCTGATGTGCATGAGCCGGATCGAGGACTTCGTCATCGACGGAACCATCATGGTCCAGCCCATGGCCACTTTCCCCCCGGTCAAGGATCTGGTCACGGATGTCTCCTGGAACTACACCGTCAACCAGCGCATCCCCCCGCTGGCGCCGAGGCCGCCCGAGGCGGACGGTACGTGGCGGATGCAGCAGTACGACGTCGACCGGGTGCAAGAGTTTCGCCAGTGCATCGAATGCTTCCTGTGCCAGGACGTTTGCCACGTCCTGCGCGACCATCAGACGTGGGCGTTCGGGGGGCCGCGCTTCATGGTCAGGACCGCCTCCCTCGAGATGCATCCCCTCGATACCGAAAACCGCCTCTCGCTCCTGAAGGACGCCCGGGAAGGCCTGGGACTCGGCTACTGCAACATCACCAAGTGCTGCACCGAGGTCTGCCCTGAAGGCATACACATCACGGACAATGCCATCATCCCGCTCAAGGAGCGGGTGGTCGGCGAGTACTTCGATCCGCTGGCCACCGGGCTCAAGAACCTTTTGGGCTGGAAGCGCGAGCCTCGAACCTGAGCCTGCGCGGTCGGGGGCTCGGCAAACAGCTCACAAGAAACTCTCTTCTCCGGCTGCGCCGGCAGTGGTTTGAGAGGGGCCCTTCGCCCCTCTCAAACTCGCCCCCCGCTGCGGGCAAGCTGCTGCGTGGCTTCGCTCAGCAGGTGGCGTTTCATTCGAGAGTGCCGGCGCAGACGGTTGGCAACTCACATTCCGAAGTAGCGGCCGAGCTGGGTCTCTGCCTGCGAGAGCAGGACGCGCAGGCCGACGACCTGGTCGTCGGTGAGGTCCTCCGCGATCTCGAGGAGCTCGTAGGCGGCCTCGGTCGCTCCGACCAGGGCTATCTGGCGCTTGTAGCCAGAAGCGAGCGCCTGCTTGAGGCCATCGTAGACTTCATCGTAGGAGGCCGCCAAGAATCCTTCTCCTGCGCGCAAGTTTGGGGGTGATCGTCCCAATAATACCTTTATGAGGGTTTAAACCTGCGTTTACTCCTTCCGCCAATTTTCGGTTCCCCCGGAGCCGGATGGCGCGGCCGGAAGCTCACCTTCGGTTTGTACCACGAGTCCATCCAGCCGGCTTCTGCGAATCTGAAGACGGCACCCGCGACGACACGATGCTCGGGAGGAGCGATGAAGCCCCTTAAGCCAATGCGGACCGCGGCGTTCCTGGCGATTCTCGCCATGTCAGCTGGCTGCGGCGGCATCGTCGGCCCGGGTCTGACGGCCTCGGGCGATTCGGCGCTTTCGGCC
>JAJYIO010000063.1 GCA_021790035.1 bacterium
CTTGGTAGTCTCGCCGAGCTTCTCGGCGGTGATCGCTACCTGGTCGTAGGTCTCCTGGTCCATGAAATGGTACTCATCCCCGGAGCCGTACATGTACTGCATCTCTTTCTTCTCGAGATTGGCCCGGGGCACCTTTTCACCGGCACGGAAGGTCCGCTCTACCACGTTGCCCGTCTTGACGTTCTTGAGCCGTGTCCGGACGAACGCCGCGCCTTTGCCGGGTTTGACGTGCTGGAACTCGACCACGGACATCACGTCGCCGTCGAGTTCGATCGTGACCCCCGTACGCAGGTCGTTGGTGGAAATCATCTGCCAGAACCCCTCTTGCGAAAACCGAGTGCGATGGATCCAGCGCGCCAAGCCGGCCGCTCGAACTTGCTGTAATGAGCGCATTCTACCAAGCCCCTTCGAGCGAGCGCCAACTTTGCTCCTTCCGCAAGCTGGCTAAAATGGCGCGTATGGTCGCTTTGTCCGGAGGGGCCCCGGTCGAGGCGTTCGACCGACGACGCCTCGGGGACTCAACCGGTGGTCAGCGTCGGGCTCACCTTCAGGCGCGTGAGCCGACAAGAGGCCTCCGCAGTGACCAGCACCAGCTCTTCCAGCCGGACGCCGCCCCAGCCGGCGACGTACAGACCCGGCTCGATCGCCAGCACCATTCCGGGTGCCAGCACGTCCGTCGAGTCCCGGGCCAGTCGCGGCGACTCGTGGACGTCGAGGCCGACCCCGTGGCCGGTGTCGTGCCGAAGCGGATAGCCATACCCCTCCAGGACGCGCCGCGCCGCGTCTTCCACCTGCCGGGCCGGATCGCCCGGTCGAATCGCGGCGATGGCCGCGTCGAGCGCCTCTCGCACGATATCGAAGGCCCTTCCCTGCAGCAGGTCCGCGTCGGCACCGACCACGATCGTCCGGCACATGTCGGCGGCCATGCCGGACACGGTGGCCCCGGCATCCACCAGCAACAAGTCGCCCGCCTCGATCCGGCGCGAGGTCGGCCGAGCATGAACGATGGCCGTTCGAGGTCCCGTGGCGAGGAGCGGCTCGAACGCGGGCGGACCCTCTCCGTGGCGCCGGAGGTCGGCCGCCAGGATCGCCGCGAGCTCCCGCTCCTCCATCCCCGGTTCGGCCTCGTCGAGGACGTGCGCCAGGGCCCTCTCGGTAGCTGCGACCGCAAAGCGAATGGCCTCGATCTCGAGATCGTCCTTGATTCGCCGCAGCTCTTCTACCTGGCCGCCCGCGGCCACCAGGCGAGCGCGACGGGGGATGCAGGCCTCGAGGGCTCGCACCTCCCACCAGGAGATCGCCCCGGGCTCGAATCCCATCCGGCGGGCTCCCGACAGCAGGATCGCCTCTCGCTCGGCCTCGAGGTATCGAGCTCCGCTCGCGACCACCAGATCGTAGACCGGCGGTTCTTCCGGTGCGCTTTCCGCGTAACGCCGATCGGTCACGAGGAAGACCCCGACCGGCCCGATCACGAGCCGGCAGAAAGAACCGGAGAATCCCGTCAGATACCGGACGTTGGCAGGATCGGAAACCAACAGGCCATCCTGACCGCCGTCGTCGAATCGCTCACGCAGGCGCGCCAGGCGTGCCAGAAAACGGGACCGGACCATCGCGTAGCCTCGCTTCCCCCGAACGAGGACACGCCACCCGACCTCGCCATCCTAGCCCGGCTCGCGGTCCGGTGGATGCCCCGGTCCGGCCGGATCTCCTTGGAGAATCCCGCGATCGCCTGCCGTCGCCGAGCCGCTGCCAGGCGAGAAGTACTCGGCTTTTGCAGAGGGCAAGGATGCCACGGTCAAGGCTGCCAACCGCGCAATGGCCGCCGGCACCAGGCCTGACCTCGAAGCCGGTGGGCCGCCTCAGCGGGTGAGCGTCTGGATTCCCGTCGCCGGCAAGGCGCAAGAAGCCGTCGTACCGATCGACGCCAGCCAGCCCCTGCTAACCGAGGACGTGGCCGAACTCCCGACGCCCGCCCAGCTGCGACCCGACGGGAGGACACTGCAACTGGCTGTCATGAGGGCGGCCGCCAGGATGGGAGCAACCGCCGCGAGATCGAACCGTCGCCTCCGGCCTCGGCTGGCCCTGACCAGGCCGGCCCGGGCCACGAGCGTGAACCCATACTCAGGGGCCATTTCGTAGCCTCCCTCCGCCCGCCACCGGGTGCCGGCCGAGAGCATGAAACTGGACCCGAAAGCCAGATCGTTGCGCATACCCATCTCCCCCTTTCCTGTGACTCGAGCGCCCCGCGCGAGGACCGTCAGACCTACTCGAGCAGCCGGATCCGCTGGTTGTCGGGATCCGCGATCGCCACCCCACCTCCCGACAGCACCGCGATCGCGCTCACTTCCCCGAACTGGGCGCTCGCTGCGGGCCCGTCGACCATCCCGGACGAACCGTTGCCAGCAAGCGTCACGACCTTGCCCTGCGCGATCTCGCGTATCGCCTCGTTCCCGCCATCGGCAACCAGGATCGTGCCATCTGGCTCGACGGCGACGCCTGCGGGGTCCTTGAACTGCGCCGCGCCGACGGGGCCGTCGGTGTATCCGGCCTCTCCCGTTCCGGCGAGGGTCGTCACGGAACCATCGAGGTTCACGCGCCGGATGCGGTTGTTGCCGGAGTCTGCCACTACCAGGTACCCGGCCGGATCCCACGCGAGGCGTTCGGGCAGATCGAAGGCCGCCAGGTTGCCCGTGCCGTCGGCAAATCCCGCCTGGTCGGATCCTGCCAGGGTCCGTACGACGCCGTCCGTGCCGAGTCGATCGATGCGGTGCAGGGTCGAGAGATCGATGGCTCCGCTCGGCTCGACCGCCACCCCGAAGATCTGGACATAGGGCACGGGCTTGCCATCCGGGCCATCGAGGGCGATCGTCGTCACCACGCCCGAGGCGCTCACACGCCGCAGGGTGTCGCCATCCGCGACGACCAGACTGCCGTCGGGAGCCGCCGCGACGTCGGATGCGCCCCAGAACTGCGCGGCCGCCCCGGTGCCATCCTTGCGCCCGAAGCTCCCCCCGGCCAGCAGGGTCATGCTGCCGCTGGCATTCACCGTCCAGATACTGAGCGTGCCGAGGTCGGCGATCGCCAGGGATCCGCTGGCCATCGCGGCGATCCCCTCGGGCTGGAACAGGGTTGCCATCGCCCCACCGCCCACCAAGGTGCTCACGGAGAGGCCCGGCGTCCCGGAGCGCACGATGACCGGAGCCGGTGCGGCCGAGGGCGCGTTCGGAGCGACCGGCACGGGGAGGGCGGGCGATCCGGATGAACTCGGCGCGGACGGCCTCACCGGCGCCTTGACCATCGACGGAGACGTCCGGCAGCCTGCCATCAAGCCTGCGGCCACCAGGACGACAGACAGGCGGCGAGCTCTGCGGGGCACGGCATCAACCTCCTCGGACCAGTACAACCGGTTGGGGCGGGATCGCCTGAAGCTTGGCAGGCGCGTATCCCGCCCTCATCTCCAACAGGTTAAGCGGGCCTGAAGCGATGCCAGGAGACGGCGCCCGGCCAGATGCCGCGCCCGGGAGTGCGCTGCGGCGCCTGGTGGCTAATGGCTCGCGGGAGAAAGGGACTCGATGAGAGCCTGGATCTTGCCCTTGAGCACCGGATCGCCCGTGAGCTCGAGAGCTCGATGCCAGGCGTCGAGCGCCTTGGCCTGCCGGCCGAGCGAGCTGTACACGATCCCCATGTTGACGTAGGCCTTGACGAACCGGGGATGTCCCTTGAGTGCTCCCTTGAACGCCGCGATCGCCGCTGCTGGCTGCCGCTCGTAATAGAGACACGTGCCGAGGTTCACGCGCACATCCGGGTTTGCCGAATCGAGCGCCAGGACCTTGCGGTAGCGATCCGCCGCCGCACCGTAATTCTCCGCGTCGTACTCGAGGTTGGCCAGCGCCAGGTTCATGCCCTCGTCGTTGGGATGCTGCTGCACCAGGGCCTCGAGCTTCTGGATGTCGCTGGTCATCGGCCGGACCGCGGTGTCCGTCTTGGGTTGGCTCGGATGGTGCGTAAAGAACGGCGCGGCCTGCATGGCGGTCATGGCCACGAAGGCGAGCAACAGGATCGAGAGGACGATCCAGGAAAAGATCCGCTTGCGTCGCTCGGCTCGCCGGATGTGACTTTCGAGATCGTCGTCACGGCGGCTAGTGGCTGCCGGCGCGGGGCTCTTGGTGGATTTGGCGCTCATGGCCCCCATGTTCGCATGAATCCGGAGGTTCGGAGATCGGCGCCTCGCCATCGCGACGATTCCCGTTCGCCGAACGAGCCAGAACCCCTGCCTGGACGAAGGGGATCTTCTGCTAGAATGCTACATCACAGATTGTTTACTTTCTTCATGACGCATCCAACAGGAGGGATCGTTCTTTGCACAATTCTCACGTACGGCGGGCCGTAGCCGGAATCGCCCTCGCGGTGCCCGTGCTGGCTCTCGCGGGCTGCCCGATGCCCGGCGCCACCACCACGACCCCGATCTTCACCGGCACCAACTCTTACACGGGCCAGGTCACGCAGTTCGGCAAGGCCTACCCGGGTGCCACCAGCATCCAGCTCCGGTACCCGACCCAGACCGGCGGTAGTCGGTCGTCCGTCATCACGACCGACGCCAGCGGCGACTTCATGGTCCCGACCACGACGGCCACCGAGAGCTCGTACCAGTTCGTCTGGGATCTCGGCGGCGCGACCGCCAGCACCACGACGACGAGCTTCGGCGATATGATCGTCACGGATCCTGTCACCAAGCCGGTCGTCGGCAAGGACAACGTGACGCCGGGCTTCACGATCGAGACCGGCTGGCATCTCGATGCCGGCATTGGCGTCAACGCCACGATCAGCGCTACGACCGGGGCCACGTTCAGCTTCGATACCTTTGCCCCGCAGGGCGCGCCGGCCGCCGCCGGACCCTTCGAGTACCAGGTGTTCTTGCAGGGTGCCGCGGGCGATCAGTGGTCGTCCGCCTTCCAGGCCTTCGGCACGACGGCGGCTTCGGCCAGCATCGCCTGGAATGGACAGATCGGCTCAACCGGTTCGAGCAATGGCGGTGCGTTCCCGGCCGGAGCCGCCGCCTACATGATCAAGTGGGAGACCCAGGGCGTTACCGACGGCTCCAAGGCCTTCGGGCAGTCCCTCTGGATCCCCGTCACGATCCAGTAGCCGGTTCGACGCGATCGGCGGCTCGAGCTGTCCGGTCCCGCGATATCACACTGAAAGGGGCGCCTCGCGGCGCCCCTTTCGCATGGCTCGGACTCGGGCCGGGTCCCAGGAGACGGCCGTGGATCGCGACCAGCCTACTTGAGGAAGTAGGCCGACAGCGGCGGGGGAGTGGTGCCGGGCACCTGCGCGTAGCGCGCGAAATCGGTCACGCCCTCGGCGCGCAGGACGTCCTCGTCGAGGAACGCGTTGCCGGTGCACGTGGCGGGATCGCGACCGAAGATCGCCAGGGTGGCATCCACCAGGATGTCCGGGCTGCGCCAGTCCTCGGGCCGCCCCAGGTTGAAGTGGCGAGTTGCCTGGGTCTCGATCGCCGTCACCGGCCACAGGGCGTTGACGCCGATTCCGGTCCCGCGCAGCTCCTCGGCCAGCGAGACGGCGATGAGCGTCATTCCGAACTTGGATACCGAATACGCGGCCTTGCCGGGCTGCGGCGAGGTCGAGAGCGGCGGGCTCATCATCAAGATGTGCCCGAAGCCCTGCTTTCGCATGATCGGGATGACGGCCTGACTCCCTGCGAACGCGGCCCGCACGTTGACGCCCATCACCAGATCGAAGCGCTTGACCGGCATCTGCTCGACCGGCGCCAGGAAGATGGCGCCGGCGTTGTGGATCATGAAGTCGATCCGGCCGAAGGTGGCCACGGCCTTGTCGACCATGGCCTGGATCTCGTCCTCGGACCGCACATCGACCTTGAGCGCGAGGGCTCTCCGGCCCGCCGCCTCGACCTCTGCGGCGGTCTCTCGGATGGTGCCCGGCAGTCGCGGATCCGGTTCATCGGTCTTGGAAGCCACGACGATGTCGCAGCCCTCCCTCGCCAGCGCCACGGCAATCGCCTTGCCGATGCCGCGGCTCGCCCCCGTGATGATCGCAACCTTGTCCTCGAAGCGCATGGGCCGGCTCATCAGAAACTCCCCTTCGGGGCGGTGACTTGCAGGGGGCCTGGCCCCCCGCAAACTACCCCCCGCTGCGGGCAAGCTGCTGCGTAGCCACGCTCAGCGGGTGGCGGGTCGTTCAACGCTGTCGACGCAGACGGTGGGGGACTCATCAGAAACTCTTCTCTCCGGCTACGCCGGCAGGGACTTGCAGGGGGCCTGGCCCCCCGCAAACTACCCCCCGCTGCGGGCAAGCTGCTGCGTAGCCACGCTCAGCGGGTGGCGGGTCGTTCAACGCTGTCGACGCAGACGGTGGGTAACTCACACCATCGTCGCGACGACGGCGCATGTGCCCTTGAACGGCGGCTTGCCGGCCTGGCACCGTGACTGCTGCTCGCACTCCTGGCAGCCCGCCTCCCGCCCGAAGGAGCTGCGCTCGATCCGATAGCAGGCCAGGCAGAGCGCCCGGTGCAGGTCGGACCAGTGTTCCTCCGGCCCGCCGGAAGGAAAGAATACCGGAACCTCCAGGATGGGGTTCGTACCGGTCCCAAGCGATTGCTCCTCGCAGCGCGTGCAAGGAGCCTCGATCCACGGCCAAAGCTGTCCTGTCGACATTGACACCCTCCTCGCGTCTCATACCCGATAAGTCCAGCGGATTTCGGCCGTCCGATCCATGGCTTTCGCCCCGGGGGAAACGAGATCGGACCGGACTGGCTAGCGGGCCTCGTCAGACCTCTGAGACGAAGCGGAGACCGAATGGCTGAACTGCTCATCCAGGCCTTGGTTTTCTTGCTGATGATCGTCGTCAGCGCCGTGGCCTTTTCGCTCATCTACGTCCGGGTGATGCGGAGCGGCTTCCCGAGCGGGAAGTTCGATGCGGACCCCGACCACCCGCAGGTTGCCTGAGACCATCGACTCCGCGGAAATCACGCGATCGAACCTCGTCGCGATTGCGGCGCAGGGCTTACCGCGCTAGCATGTGCAGTCGCACTGCAAGGAGAAGCTCGTGACGCTTACCGACACCGTCGCCCTGATCAAGGATCGCATTCGCGACGTTCCCGATTTTCCGCGGCCGGGGATCATGTTCAAGGACATCACCCCCTTGATGAAGGATCAGGCGCTCTTCCGGCTGGCCATCGAGCAGATCATCGACCGCTTCCGGAACGACCAGATCGACTACGTGGTCGGGATCGAATCTCGCGGCTTCATCATGGGCGCGCCGATCGCCTACGGCCTCCAGACCGGCTTCGTTCCCGTTCGCAAGCCCGGCAAGCTTCCGTATGACACGCTGCGGCAGGAATACCAGCTCGAGTACGGCAGCGATGCCCTCGAGATCCACAACGATGCGATCGAAGCTGGACGCCGCGTCCTCATCGTCGACGATCTTCTGGCCACGGGCGGTACGGTCCTCGCCACGACGGACCTCGTCCGCAAGCTGGGCGCCGAGGTCGTGGCGGCGGCCTTCCTCGTCGAGCTCAGCTTCCTCGGCGGTCGGGAGCGCGTCACCGCCCGCGACCTCGATATCTTCCCGCTCGTCACTTTCTAGGGCTAAACTTCGACCCTCCCTGGCTGCGCTCGAACGCCTTCCGGCTGCGGGCAAGCGGCCAGGCCGCCCGGCATTCGAGGTGGCGGAGGTTCCGCTCTGAAGGAAAGGCTCACGCCTGGAATCCAATCCGGCGCGAGCCTTGTTCGGTTTGGCGGCTTTCGACAAGGTTCGAACACGATTGTTAGGTTTTTCATAAGTCAAGCAGGATCTTGTTTGGTTTCGGCCAAGATAAAAGCGCCTGGAGGCTAAGGGAGGGAGATTTCGATGGCTGACCTGCGTTTGAACCTCGGCCGCACCCAAAGTCTGCGCACTTGTGCCACGAGACCCCTGGATCCCGCGATGCTCCCGGAGCGGGTCGTGTCCGCGAGGTCTGCCGACACCTGGCAAGCGAATGCGGCGCTCGGCGCGCTCACCGAGAAGGAAACGCTGGCCAGCGTCGTGCAGCGCGCTAGGGCGGCCAAACCACCCCTCTCCATCGAGGAGCAGTGCGACCCGCCTGCGGACGATCGGACTCCACGCCCGTCGACCGAGCTCAAGGACAAGCCGATCCCGCATTCCTGGGAAGAAGTGCCGCCACAGGAGGCCAGTGCGTGGCGTCAGCTCAAGGAAGAGACGGCCCTCGAACGCCTGACGCCCGCCCAGCAAGCCGAATTCAAGAAACTCGCCAAGGCGCTCGGTAACTCGCCGCGGGCTCGAGAGGCCCTGACCAAGCTCCTCTTGAGCGGAAAACTTACCGACAAGGACCTTGCGGGCGGAAAGACGCTGCTGCACAACCTGGTCAAGCTCCTCGACGATCCCAAGGCCTTCTGCATCGATGCCAGGACCCTCCTGGCCCAGACCATGATCGAGATCGCCGATCCCGCGACGATCAATCAGCAGGACCGCGGCACCTGCGCCGCCACGTCCGTGCAGATCCACCTGGCGCTCACCCATCCGTCCGAGTACGTCCGTCTGGTCGCAGGGCTGTCTAGCCCCTAGGGCAAGGTCAAGCTCGCCAACGGCGACACGATTTCCCGCGTGTCGGACTGGGCCGCGGCAGACGGTGGCCGGAGCCTCTCGTCCAAGCTGCTGCAACCCGCGTTCATGACCTATGGCATCGGCCCCGGCGGAACCTACAGCAACACCACGGACAAGGAGACCCACAGCGAGACCGGACCGTCGTGGATCCCTTTTCTCACGGCCACGTACAAGATCAAGACCACGGGCGGCGGGCTTACCAATGGCGAGGTCACGCGTCTCGAGACCGGGGTGTTCGGCCGGAAAGAGCGTACCGTCAATACCGGCAACACGGTCACCTATGTGGATCCCAAGAAGTACACAGATATGGATGCCGCCTTCGAGAAACTGCGTAAGGCGGTCGCCAAGGGACCGGTCACGGTGGCGATCGATTGGCCAGGTGTCAAGAACGGCGGCCACGAGATCGTGGTCACGTCGATCCGGAACGGCGTGGTCCACTTCATCAACCCCTGGGGCAAGGAACAGTCGATGAACAAGTACGAGTTCACGATTCTGATGCAGGGCTTCTCCGTCGCAGCCGCATCCGGGCACGGCAAGTAGCGAGTCCAGGCGGCAATCTTCGTGTTGCCGGCTCGGTTCCTCGTGGAAAGTGCCCGGCTCGATGGGGTATAGTGAAATGGCGTGGGAATTCAAAGGCGAGTCCCCTTTGGCTTTACCCTGGCATCCGTGAGTGGACCCCTGGGGACGTGCCCGACGATCTAATCAGAACGCTCAGCGTCTACGCCCCCGCCGATATCGACCTGATCGAGCGGGCGTCTCACTTCGCCAAGACGCAGCACGAAGGCCAGCTGCGCAAGTCCGGCGAGCCCTACATCATCCACCCTTACGAGGTCGCGCTGGTCCT
>JAJYIO010000064.1:0-725 GCA_021790035.1 bacterium
GCACCTTGAACCCCACCTGGAGCACGAGAGGCCGGCTTGCCTTGGGGCCGTGCATGAGCTTGAGCAGCTCCCGGGGGGCGATCGTGCCGCCACTGGCCGCTCGAGCGTGGACAGCCTTGGCCCGGGTCGGGTAAGGGTGGGCGAGAGACGCCGCAGGGCCCCAGAGGGCCCCGGCCAGGACCACGGGCAGGATCGCGAGCTTCAAACGTACTCTCCTTCAGCCTTCCCCGGAGAAGAGTACGGGGGGGCGGCCCGAGAAGTCAACGACGAGACCCCGGGGCAGAGAGCCCCGGGGTCTTGGCCGGATCGGTGAAGTTTGAACTACTTCAACTCCGACAGGAACTGGACCAGGTTGTTGTACTGGGCCTGCGGGATCTGCGTGAACGGAGGCATCGGCGATCCCGGCTCTTCCGACTGCGGATTGCGGACGAGCTTGGTGAAGAAGGCCAGATTGTGGCGGGAACCCACGTGCGTGAGGTCCGGGCCCATGTCGCCGCCTACACCGTTGAGCTTGTGGCAGGTGGTGCAGCTGTAGGTCTGGAAGACCTTCTCGCCAGCCATGGCCTGGGCGCTGAGGCCGCTCTTGATCAGAGGGGCGCCAGAAGCCATCGGGGGCTTCTCTCCCGCACCGAGCACGGTCAGCCACATCACGGCGAGGCCGCCCAGGGTCCAGACTCCGACCGTCACCGGCCGGCTCATCGGATGACGCCGAGGTCCGCGGTCGA
>JAJYIO010000064.1:735-9370 GCA_021790035.1 bacterium
AACCGATGAGCAAGAGGACGAGGACCAGGGGCACTCCCAGAACGCCGATGGGCTCGAGCTTGCCAGGGAACAAACGCAGGAGCTGGAACAGCCAGAGGAAGTACCACTCGGGGCGAGGCGCAAAGCCCACGCCGATCGGATTGGCGGGCTGCCCGAGCGGATGCGGGACATAGACGGCCAGCACGCAAAGCACGATGACCAGACCCAGCGAGACAATGGCGTCATCCAGCACGTTGTGGAAGAACGGCTTGCCGGCCGACTTCTTGGCATCGTAGAACTCGTGGTAGGCGCTGGTCGGGTCGGCAGCTTCGGCGTAGGGTTCGTCCGCACGACGCGGCGGGTTGGAAATGCCGTGCCGGATGACGAGGAACATGTGGACCCCGATGGCCAGCACCGTCAGGGCGGGGAGGAGAATCGCGTGGAAGGCGAAGAACTGGGTCACGGTAAAGGCGCCGATGTTCTGGCCGTCCTGGACCATGGTCGTGGCCCAGCCACCGACGAACGGAGCCGTCCCGGCCATCCGGCTCAGCAGGACCGAGGTCCAGAAGGCCTTTTGATCCCACGGGAGCAAGTAGCCGGTGAACGCGAACGCCAGCGTGACCACGAGCAGGATCGATCCCGTGATCCAGGTCATCTCGCGGGGGTACTTGTAGGCCCCGAAGTAGAAAACCCGCGTCATGTGCAGCGCAACCAGAACCACCATCGCGCTCGCCGCCCAGAAGTGGAGGTTATGGACGAAGGATCCGAAGAGGACGTGGTCGTACATGAACTTGATGCTGCCGTAGGCCGTCTCGGGGGACGGTTGGTAGTGCGTGGTCAGCAGCATGCCCGTGACCAGGAGCACGATGAAGGTCGTGGTCGTCGCGCTACCCAGCGTATAAGGCCACTTGACCCCCGGTGGAATCTTGCGGTTGAAGAAATAATCCAGGGCCTTGCCTGCGCCCGTGCGGTCGTTGATGAATTCAGCGATAGGATTTGGCATGTCTTGGGACTTCCTTTAGGCCACAGGCTGCTTGCCGCCGAGCAGCAATTCCCCGGCGTACAATACCCCCTGCTTGACCAGAGGCTTGTAGCGGTCGAGTGGACGCGGAGGGGGACCGGCCACGACGTTGCCCGAGAGGTCGAACACGCCGCCGTGGCATGGGCAGAAGAACTTCTGAGCAGCCGGGTTCCACTCGTAAGGGCATCCAAGATGGGTGCAGTTCAACCGGAAGATGTCGAAGTTGCCGCCACCCTGGTTGACCACGTAGACGCCTTGCTTGAAAGGCATCTCGCTGCTGGCGTCGGTGACGATCGATGCCAGCGTCGGATTCCCCTGGGGGAAAGCCGTCACGGGGCCGACCGCGATCCAGCCCGCCTTCTTGTGCTTCTCGAAGAGGGGCGACAGCAGGAAGCCCACGGCGGGGACCGCGACGATCGCGCCGATCAGCCCGCCGATGGCTCCGATGGAGCGTAAAAAGAAATTTCTCCGCGAGAGTTCGGAGCCGGATGTTGTAGCCTCAGAGTGTTCCTCTGCTACCTGCGCCATTTAGAACTACCCCTTAAAAGTGAGTTGGCATGGGCACTATTGCCAGCCGCGGGACGAAACAATCGCATGAGTAGGCCATCCAGCCTGGGCCGGAGGATACTACAGGGTACCATCGTATGGGTAGATTTCCCTTTCCGGCGTCGGGAAATACTACAGAGCGGCATCCGGCCAGCAGGAACCCCCAAAGTGATCCCGGTTTCGATGGATCGGGTCCGAGGAGTCGACGGGGTCCGGGTGCGCAGGCCCGTGACGGAGCAGAGGGACCTGTTTAACCTGAAAACGATCTAGCAGGGGTTCTTGCGGAGCGGAACACGTATCCGTGGCCCGAAAACATGCGTATCTGTGATCTGAGACCGGAAAAACAAGCACCCGCTCGGGGGATGGCCCCGCGAGCGGGTGCAAGGGCTGCGACCGAAGTTACTTGAGCTTGCTCAGGGCGGCGATGATCTGCGCACGCTTCTTGGCGTCGGTGACGCGAATGGGCATGCGGGAAGACGGATCGACTGCCTTGGGATTGGCCAGGAACTTGTTCAGGAAGGCGGCGGTGATCCGGGGGTACTTGCCGGCAAGGCTGGCCTTGGGCTGCTTCCCGTTGAAGATCCCGTAGAGGGGCGGACCGAACTTCTGCGTGCGGGCCTTGGTGATGTCGTGGCACATCATGCAGGCGGAAAGCGCCTTCTGCGGATTGACCACCTCGACCTTGGCCTTCTTGTACACCTTGGCCGAAGCGCTCTGGCCCGTCGCGGCGAACGTGAGGGCGGCGCCTAGCAGCACCGCGGCGACGACTCGTTTCATGGGGGGGTGCGTCTCCTTCTTGTCTTTTCGGCTCTGGGCCGGCTGGATCGCGCCGGATCACGGGCGGCCGCTCGAGCCTGGCCGTATCCCGGAGCGAGGGGGGGTACTAGCTAGGGGCGGGGATCCTGGAGGTACGCCGCGATGGCGTCCCTATCCGAACTGGTCAGGGACGAAAATCCGCTCATTGGCGGAACCGTGGCGATGGCGTGCTTGATGTCGGCCGCTGTCTTGCCCACGATCCGGGGAGCCATATCCGTGCCGGCCGCGTTGGGACCATGGCAGGCAGCACAGTCCTCGGTTTCGAGGAACAACTTCTTACCCTGGGCATACAGCGCGGGGTTCGGGGCAGCAGCGCCCGCCGACGCGGACGCGGACGGCGTCGCCCCGCTGGCCGAAGGTGCCGGCGCAACGGAGGTCGGCTGCGCCTTGGGCCAGCTGGGGGTGACCAGCCTCGCCCAGCGACCGAGGTCGTTGAACAGGATCGAGAAGGAGAATCCGACATACAGCTGACCCGGCGCGGGCTCGGAGACCCCGCCCATCGTGGTCGACGGCACGTTGGAAACCTCGATCGCCAGCATGTGAGGAGTGAACGGGATGTTGCCCTGCAAGCCTGCGCTCCAGGCCGGGACCTCGTTGAGGCCGTCGAGGTACTTGCCATAGTCGCCGGACAAGGCGAGGTACTTGTTGATCGCGACGGTCGCGCCGATGGCAGCGCTGGGCCGATACCCGAAGTTGCCCTGGTTGTAGAGCTTGTTGCCGACGACCGCGTAACGGTAGCCCACGGCGCGCACTATACCGACTAGACCGAGCGGCCAGAAGTTCCGTGCCAGCTCGAGCTGGGCTCCGGCCTCGGGGGAGTTGGTGTAGAGCCCCAGCGAGTACCAGCTGGCAGCCGGGAGGGTCGAACTGCTGCCGTACAAGCCGGCCGTCGCCAGGCCCTCGGACAGGGTCATGGAAAGCGGCGCGCCGTCGCTCTGCCGCAAGATGGCCTCGCGCAGACCCAGACCGGCGTCGTGAGAACCCGAAACGGGCATGACTCCTGCGGCTGAAAGGTCATGGGCCGTCGTCGCGTACTGGACGTAGAGGCTGAGCCGCGGAACGAGGCCGGTATCGATCAGGAAAGTCGGGCTGCTCGTGATCGCCGAGATGTTGGCCATCCGGTGATTGAACATGAACAGGGCCGTTCCGGGGGCGGGAAGCTGGACCGATTGGATGTTGGGAGTGCGGGTGACGATGTCGGCCGCCTCGATGGGCCCCGCGAACATGGTTGCCGCCAGGACTGGCGACAGGGCGAAGGCCAGCGGCCTGATCCTGATCATGGCGATGTTGTTCTCCTGCTTACGATGAGACGACAGGGCGGTGCAGCATGATGGTCCCGAGCGTCGAGCGAGCGCAAGTCCCAGCCGTTCCCCGGTGCGGGGCCATCGGCTGTCGATCGTGCTTCACCTGGAGGCCAAGAGCGGAGCCCGCTCCAGGTTCGGTGTCCTGCCTGGGCCAGCATCTTTCGCGGCTCTCGCGGGGAGCGCCGGTAGGACGGACGGCAACGGAACGATTCACCTGCAAATTACGGAGTGCACAAACTACCTAGCAGGGTAGCATGCCTCGTCCGCTTTCGGGGGGCGAGGGAGTCCGGAGCGGCGGTGCGGTCGGTCTCAATGCGAGATGGGGTTCACGGCGCGTCCATCTACGATCTCGTCAGAAACTCCCCTTCGGGCAGGGACTTGCAGGGGGCCTTGCCCCCCGCAAACTACCCCCCGCTGCGGGCAAGCTGCTACGTAGCCCAGCACAGCAGGTGGCGTTTCATTCAACGCTGTCGGCGCAGACGGTGGGGGACTCATCAGAAACTCCCCTTCGGGCAGGGACTTGCAGGGGGCCTTGCCCCCCCCGCAAACTACCCCCCGCTGCGGGCAAGCTGCTGCCTAGCCCAGCACAGCAGGTGGCGTTTCATTCAACGCTCATCGACGCCTTGAACCACGACCCGAGGAACCGGAGAAACCCGAGCCAGGAACCGGCCGGCCCCCGCAGCCACCGAGAGTCGCAATGATTCGCAGAGTAGCTGGCGCAAAACGCGCCAGCTACTTCATTCCGGGATATCAGATGCGGGGGGCTATGTTCCTCGAGATCAGAGGGACGACAGGTATGCGCCCAGCGCCTGGATGTCCGATGTCGTGATCGTTCCGCTCAGCGACGACATCGCCGCCACGTTCTGTAGCGCCCACGTGACGTCGGTCGCGGTCTTGCCCTGGATGTTAGGACCGATAAGGCCCGTCGCATTGGTACCGTGGCAGACCTGGCAGTTCGCCACGAACAGCTGCTGCCCCTGACTGATCAGCGCGGTGTTGGCGCTTGGCGAGGGACTCGGGTTGGCGAGGCTTTGCGGGTAAACGCAAGCCGTCAAGCCTGCCGCCAGGAAGACGGGAAGGACGGCGGCGATGGAGAATGCGAGTCTTTGGGTGGTCATCTTGCGGCGAACTCCTTTGTACGGATGATACCGTATGAAGCCCGGTTCATCGTACGAGACGGGTCCGTATTTCGGCTGGATGTATTGAACCTTGGAATCAACACGCTCGAAACCTGTTCGGCCGTTAGCTTCCATGCCGGAAGCCTTTCCGTCTCGGTTTTTGAGCACTAAAGGATCCGAAGCTGGATGTCCAGTAAGTCGACAGCGCTCCCTGGCGCCAGGCAAAATGCGGCCCAAGGAGCGCTGTCAGCGCGTAACCACGGCGGATAGACGAAGCGGCTGTCACCGCATTCGATGCGTTCCACACCGCCTTGCAACCGGGGCCACCTTCGACTTTTGGGGCCAGATCCATGCAATCCGCGAGCGCTCTCGAAACTCCCTCCCCCCACATTCCAAGTGACCTACCACGATTACCTTCCGGCTTCATCCGAGGGCGAGGCCATCCATTTGCACCTCTGCCACTGCGACCACGGCCCCGGGACGTGAGCTCGCCCGGTATCCATCATGCTGGCCGACCTCGTGACATTGGTACCGTCTTGCTGCACCAATTTTCTGCCTGGCCAGGTAACCTGGTCCCCGAGGCCATCGATGGGCCGGTGGCCAGGAGGAGACCCTTCGGTTAATGAGCGACCTCAAGGCGGCCCCGGGGCGCCAGCCCCGAGATGAGCAAGATCGCGGCGACAAGAGCGCCTTCGCAGAGATGTTCCGGCGTCTCGTGTCTCTTGCTGCCGAGATCTTCCCGGGCCAGAGCACCCGGCTCGCCCTCGAAACCCGGATGGGATTTTCGGGGACCCGGATCAGCAAGGATGTCCGATACCTCGAGGACATAGGGATCTCGGTCTCCCGTGCCGGCCACCGGTACGTCGTCGCGCAGAACACCTTCCCCATCCTGGTCGGGTGCGACGAGGCCCAGGCGCTCCTGCTGGCACACCACGTGCTGCTCCGGTCCGCGCTGCCCGAAGAAACACACCTCCGCGCCCTCATCGATCGGATCCCGGCGGTGATCCGCGTGGCGGTCGGCGAGCAGGACGATGGTCCCGGTGGGATCGAGTTTCCGCCGGCCCTGGTCGATAGCCGTCCCTTCGTCGACCAGATCGTTCGACTACGCAAGGCGATCCGCAGCGGTCGCATGTTCGAGATTCGCTATGAATCCCAGCGGGCGCAGCATGGCGGCGAGGGGGCCAGCTCACGACGGATCGATCGTGCCGAGCTCATCTTTGTCGGCACGCTCTACCTCAATGCCTGGGAGGTTCTGACCGACGGCAATTTCCAGGCCCGGTCATTCCGAGTTGACCGGATCAAGACCATCGAGGCCCTGGCCACTCCGGTCAGCAAGCCCGCCCCGCCGGAGTTCGAGTACGTGTACCGGCTCTCGGCGGCCATGGCCGCCATGGCCAGCATCCCGCCCGGCGCCGAGAGGCTTTTGCTCGACGATGGCCGGGTGGAGGTCCATGCCAGGGCCAAGACGGATCTCCTGGCCAGGATGCACGTCCTGCGCTACGGCGCCGATGCCGAGGTCATCGCCCCCGAATCGTTGCGGCGATCCGTCGCGAAGACCCTCGGCGAGGCCGCCGCCCTTTACGATGCCGACCGGCAGAAAGGTGTCTGATGTCCGGGAAAGAATTCGAGCCCTTCTTCATCATCAGCGATCCCGAGCTCCCCGGGCAGTACCTGGTAGGCCGCCTCATGCCTCGAAAGACCCGACCGCCACGGGTCCAGATCTTCCTGGCCACGTGGGGTATCAACCACTTGAACTGCTCCGAGCTCAAGCTGACCGCCACGCTCCGGGGTCGCCAGGAATGACACGCTCGGGTGTTGCTGGTTCTGCCAAGTGACGTCGGGCCCGAGTCTGGCCTGGCTGCGGGGGAACCGAAGATGGCCGACCCGGTAGAGTCGTTTCTTTTTTCGTGAAATCCTACTGGTTCTCTACAGCCACGTGCTGCCGACGATGCCAGAGCGGGCCTCGCAGGCCCTCGAGCGGCTCCTGTTCGGTTAGCGTTACTGCATCGTGGGCCGCCGGAGGGACCGCGCCAGCTTCTACCGGCATTTCAGCCCGGCGATGGTCGAGTTCATGCGCCGCCAGTTCACCCATGCCTGTGCCAAAGGGTCGAACCGACGCATTACGCGCTCTTGCGGAGGAGAAGCATAACGATCGCTCCACGACTGCCGATCGGATCCGGCGTTCGCCGGCGTTGTTCGTCGGCTCGGCGCCAGGTTCGCCAAGATTCGCTCAGAGTTCGCCCCACTGCCGGTTGAGCTCCCGCCTCGGGGATGCCGTCTTCTTGTCGCCGGACATGATCGCCTGGTCGATCATCCGACCGTAGCGGGCTTGCAGCACCCGCGTCCGGACCTTGAGGGCGGATTCGGACAGCTCGCCAGCACGGAACTGCCGGTGGTACCGCAAGAGGCGCTCGGTTTCCGCGACGGCCCACGCGCCGATCCGCTTGGCCTCCGGGTGCTTGCTCGAGTTCGATGAGTTCTTGTTGAGCTGGGCGCGCAACTCCTCGTTGACTGCCACCAATGTGGCGACGGTCGCCGTCAGCTCCTCGACCTTGGCCTCAAGCACCGCGATCCGGGCGTCCTTCGCAGCGAGGGCCTGGCGCAGTTCGGCGATGAGGGGCTCGTGCCCGCAGGTGGTTACTCATCGACATTAGCATGGTGTCAACATGGAGAAAAACCACCACCCCTGAACGCATACACCCACTCTGGTGGATTCCCCGCCCCCGGACCCCACCCCTACTGCTACTACGGCTATTTCTCAATCCAGGGGTTGACTTCTCCTACGACACAAACGTCTGGCTGCCGCTGTCAACGAGCGGGCACTGGCCCTGTGGCGAGGCTTGCGCTGGATGTGGCGGAGGTCGGAGCGGTCGAGATGGCCGGGAGGGCGGCCGGCTTCGTGACAGGCTGCGTCAATGGTTGCGCCAGGTGGGTAAGCTCTGCGCGCTTGTGCCGGGCGATCTCGTACGACCGGTAGCCCGTCCAGGCCGCCGCACCGAGATAGGCTAGCTGCAAGAACCGGTTGTAAAAATCTCCAGGGTCGTCCGCGGGCTGGGTGCCTGGGATCGAGACCCCGAAGGTCAGCACGTAGGGGGTGGTCGCGAGGTACGCCGGATGGATGTTCACGGTCCGGGTCTTGATGTAGTAAACCGCAGCGGACGCCACGAGGAGCGAGCCCCATACGATCGCAGGATCCGTCCACTCTCCCAGGGCAACCTCTCCGGCGCCCGGCAAGAGGGCCGAGGCAGCGGCAAAAGCTGCAGGATCCGGTTTTTCGTCGATGAGGTGCCGCAGCAAGGTCCCGCGTTCCTTCGAATTCAGAGTCACACTCTGGGTGCCAGCTCCCGCATCCCGGCTCGCGTCATGTCCGCTTGGCCCCATCGCAGGCGAGGCTATCTGGTTGCTGGCCCAGGCGGCCGCTGGCGGGGGAGCCAGGCCAATAGCCGGGGCCATGACGAAAATGGCCAGCGCAACCGTGACTCTCGAGCGACGCATCAGGAGCCATGGTATCACTTGCCTACGGGAAGGACCGCCTGCCGATATCGAGAGAGAGTTTGTTCCTGGCTCGAGGGGGAGATGAACTGCTTCAGCAATCAGGACGGCCGGGCATCTCGAGGCCCGCAATCGGGGGGACGCCACCTGGCGACAGCATCATCGGAGTCCCGGGGGCCAGGCCACGGCGATACTGTATCATCGGTATCCTTGACGGCCCGGACAGCGTTTGGTATCTTGATTCCCCCCGAGGGCCATTAGCTCAGTTGGTAGAGCAGCTGACTCTTAATCAGCGGGTCGAGTGTTCGAGCCACTCATGGCCCACCTCGCTAAAAGAAGGTCCCTGACACAGTTTCAGG
>JAJYIO010000065.1 GCA_021790035.1 bacterium
ATGACACCTTGAAGGATGCCATCCGCAATACGCATCCCTGCGCTCGGGCAGAAACCCGAGAAAACCTGCTAGAGCTTGCCGCGGATGTCGCGAATGAGACTGGCGACCTCGTCGAGCCCCACCTCGACCGCCAACGCGGGAGCAGCCAGTCCGCAGGTCGTGTGGCGGGAGTTCCAGAGCGCGCAGGTGTTTTCTACGCACGCCGTGGCCTTCTCCTGGGTACTCATCACCGGGCAGAGCAGCCGCGAGCGTTGAGGCTGCTGGGCTTGAGGATTACCGGCCATTCGTTCTCCTGCCAGGGGTATCGTGAGACGCGAAGCGGCTCTGCAAAGGCCAATTCCTGCGGGCCTGGCCCCCGGTCCGACTCGCTCGGCCGGGGAGAGGGCGAGATGCCCTCGCTCACCGGAAACAGGACCCGAGGGAGCGTGCAAGGCATTCGCGGCTCGCGCTCCCAGGGTATGATAGGGACGTTCATTCGCCGCGTCAAAAGGAACCACCGATGGCCGACCGCGAGGTGGGCGGGGAGGTCGCACCTCCCGTCGAGCCTGCCGCCGGACAGGATGCAGCAGGGTTCGACGACCAGCTCCTGGCTGAACTCCTCCTTTCCGCCAAACTCCTCACCCCCGACCAGCTGGCAGAAGCCCAGGAACGACTCTCGGCTGCCGACGCCGGGACCGTCATCGGCGTGCCGCGAGCCCTCGTCGCCGACCACGTGGGCGTGCTCGTGCAGGCTGTCGACGCGACGACCGGACAGGTCGAGGGCCAGATCCCGCTGGCCGAGGCCATCGGCGATCCGGGCCAGTGGCCCGGCTGGTCCAGCGGCCAGATCCTCGTGGTCAACCCCGATGAGCCGGCCATCCAGGCCAGCGTGAGCCCGCCGCCGCAGGCCGCGCTCGGCCTCTTCCCCACGCAGGTGGGCAGCTTCCTCTATCCGGGCGCGATGCCCGACCGGGATCAATCTCCGGCCGTGGCCTGGCTGCCCAGCCCGCTGGCGGCGCCAAGCGCGGTCACCAGCCGCCCACTGGACCTCTCGGCCTCGCCCACGGGCGAGTTCGTCGTCGCGGCCAACCGCGGCGCCGGGACGATCCATGTCCTGGTGCCCAACACCAACAGCCAGATCGGCGCGCTCTCGCTGCGGGCCCCCGGAGCCAAGCGTTCTCTCGGCGTGGCCATCCACGATCGCCTGGCCTTCATCACGGACAGCCTCACTCCCCGGCTGACGATCGTCGAACTCACCACGATGCGAACCCGCCACCAGGCGTTCCCGACCGGTCCGCTCGGGCCGATCGGAGTGAGCTCGGACGGCCAGACGCTCTTCCTGGTCTTCTACAAGGGCAACGACGAGCTCGGCCTGCTGACGGTGACGACGGCCGACCTCCGGGTCCGCCACCTCCTCAACCTCCCTGGGCGCAAGATCGCCGCGGCGCCGCTCGAGCCCTTCCGCGTCATGCCAGACGGCCAGATGGCCTACCTGGCGGTGCAGGAGGGGGAACTCGCCAACCGCTTCCGCCTGGTGGCCATCGACCTCGTGCGCAAGAAAGTGGCCCGGGACTTCCCGCTCGAGGGCCTGCCGTTGACGATCGGCCTGGCGCCCCCCCGGCAATGGCTCCCGGCCAAGCCCACGCTCGAGCAGATCATCATCGACATGGGCTTTGCCACCGAGGCCGAGATCAAGCAGCTCAGCGAGGTAGGACCGGGCGGCCCGCCGTTGATGGATCCGCGCCTCGATCCCCAGGTTCTGGGCCAGGTTCCCGAGCGGATGATGCGCACGATGGGCATCGTTCCGATGTTCCGGGAGGGCGAGGAGCTCCTGGTCGCGATGATCAATCCTCGCGATCCGACGGCCTTGCAGCTCGCCGCCCAGCTCGCGGGCGGGCTCAGGCTCAAGGTCGTCCCGATTCCAGAGGACGAGCTTGCCGCGTTCCTCACCGATCGCTATCCGATCTTGATGGAGCGCTTCCATGCCCTGCGAGCCGCCCTGCCTGCGGCTCCAGCTGCCCCCCCACCACAGCCGGCCGCACCGGCACCCGCGGCCCAGCCTCGGCAGCAGCCCCCCGCCGAACCGCCGAGACCGGCCCCGATTCCCCCTTCGGTACGTCCCGCCGCACCGTCTCCGGCAAGCGCCCAACCGTCATCCGCGCCGGCCCGGCCGCAGGTCAAGGACTTCCCGACATCGGTGGACAGCTGGGTGGGCCCGCAAGCCGGCCGCGTGCTGATGGTCGACCCCATCCGACGCCAGGTCGTCGAGGTCCTGCGAGAGAAGCGCGAGGGCTGGACCCTCCGCAACGTCGTGGCCGGCGGCGCGACGTACCTCCCAGGTGGAACCGTCCTGGTCGTCGATTCGACCAACGGGAAGGTGGTCGAGGTCGATCCCAAGACCTCGCAGCCCGTCTGGGCCTTTGGCGGCGGCGACCGCACCCATCAGCTCCGCGGCCCCAAGGGGGCCAGCCGACTGTCCAGCGGCGACACCATGATCGCCGACACCGGCAACCACCGGGTCATCGTGGTGACGCCCAAGGGCGAGATCGCCTGGTCCTACGGCGAGTTCGGCAAGGCCGGCTGCGCGCATGGAAGCCTCTTCAAACCCCAGGCCGTATGGCGCGGCAAGAACGGCAACACCCTCATCGCCGACACCGGCAACCACCGCGTGGTCGAGGTCAACGAAGCCGGCGAGGTGGTCTGGCAGTACGGCAATCACGGCAATCGCCTCGGAGGTGGCCAGGGCAGCGGAATCAACCAGCTTTCCGAACCCTCGATGGCGACGCGCCTCGACAACCAGAGCGTGCTCATCGTCGACGCCGGCAACCAGCGCGTACTCGAGATCGACGCGATGAAGCAGATCTCGTGGCATTACCGGCCCGGCGGCGTGAGGGGAGGCCAGGCCGTTCGAGACCCGATCCTGGCTTTCCGGACCAACGATCATCGGACCCTCGTCGCCGGCCGGACGGGGATCATCGAGGTCGATGGCGATCATCGGGTCGTCTGGGAATTCAACCTCGCGAACAAGAGCGATGCCAACGCGCAAGCCGCCGGGACCACGGGAGCATTGCGGGAAGCGGTCGTTCCGGCCGCAGAGCCCGTCACGACCTCACTGGCGCAGGAACTCCCGGTCAACCTCCCGGGCACCTTCTTGCTGGTGGACCGCATGCGCAGCCGGATCCTCGAGATCGACCGCAACATGCAGGTGGCCTGGCAGTTCACCGGTTTCGTCGGTGGCGAGCGCAACCGCATCGAGCACCCTCACTGGGCCGCCCGTCTGGCCAATGCCAACACGCTGGTCACGGACACCGATCATCATCGCGTGGTCGAGGTGCGGGAGAACGCCATCGTCTGGCAGTTCGGAAAGCGCGGCGAGGAGGGCAACTCCAACCGGCAGCTATCCAACCCCCGCAGCGCCGAGCGCTCGCCCACCCACACCACCATCATCGCCGACTTCGGCAATCACCGCGTCCTCGAGGTCAACTCGGCCCAGGAGTGCATCTGGCGCAAGGAAGGCCTGATGGGGCCCGCTTACGCCGCGCGCATCGGCAACGGCAACGTCCTGATCGTGGACTGGTCCGCCCACATGGTCCTGGAAGTGAACGATCGCGGGATGCCCGTCTGGCAGTACGGCCAGGTGGGGAACAACGGCAAGGGCCCCAACCAGCTGTTCCATCCCGAGCACGCGTCCCGCCTCGAGAACGGCAACACCCTCATCTGTGATACGCAAAATCACCGGGTCATCGAGGTGACCCCGGACAAGCAGATCGCCTGGCAGTACGGCGGCGAGCCCGAATTCCTCGGCCGCAAGGGCCGCTTCGCGATCCAGATGCTCACGCCGGTCGTCGCCTGGCGGCTGCCCAGCGGGCGCACGATGGTGCACCACGCCGGCTCGAATCACGTGGTCGAGCTCGACTCCGACCTCAGCATCGTCTGGCATTTCACCTTGACGTTCTGACGCGCCCGCCGGCCTGTCCGCCGGAATCGAAGCGAGGATGCGACGTCTCGCTGGCGTCAGAACTCGACGACGTCGTATGCGTCGGACGGAACGTCGAGGTCATCGGGATCGAGCCAGGACTCGACCGGCGGATGGAAGTTGACCACCTTGAGCTTGGCCGTCGTGTGCCGGTAGTGTAGCCGCTTGCGCAGGCGAGCCACCACCTCGTCGGTGGACTCCTCCTCGGTCACCAGCACCACCTGACGGGCCGGCACGTGTTTGCAGATGTACTCGATCTTGTCGAGATTGCCGAAGGCGCACTGGATCCAGACCTCGGGCTCGCCCTCGAGGTTGAGGGCCGCCAGATCCGGCTGCACCTTGTAGTCGAGGCGAGGGCTCACCTGGAGATTCTCGTACCGGAAGTACAGCGCATACGCGATCGCCTTGAGCCTGAGGTGCGAGGTCGGCTCATCTCGATGCTTGAACAGCACCAGCTGGTCCCGCCTTCCAAGTCGAAAGCGGAACTGGCCCGATACCTCATCCTCCTTCATCGACCTCATGTTAGCATGGCGCCAGGCTTCCGCTGACGCACTGCCGCGGAGCCGCCTCGCTCAGGTGACACCCAATGCGATTCAAGACCTTTTTACGGCATATCGTCATCGCCACGGCCTCGATCCTCGTGGGCTGCTCGGTTCTCCCGGGCACCACTCCAGCCGGCCTGATCAGCGGTGCGGTCACGGGCTCGGGGGTATCATCCAGCACCAAGCTCGCGGTGTACTTCGGGCCCGCTTCGGTAGGAACTCCGCCGGACGACGTCGTGCCCGCCTCGGCGGGGCTCTTCGAGTACTCCATCCCCTCGGGCCAGGACACCGTCACCTTGGTTCCGTTCAACGATCTCAAGAACGACAACATGCTGGATGCCGGGGATCCCAACTCGCTGGATCCAAACTCCTGCGCCGATTGCAGCTACGTCCAGGCCGCCAGGACCGGCACCAGCTGGACGGTGTCGATCCTCGGCGGCACCTCCGGCTCGCAGACCGCGACGCTCACGACCGCCAGCATGGCATTCAATCCCACGTAGGCCCGGAGCAGCGCAGGCGGCTCGACTTGCGTTTGCGCGGGCGCCGCCGGGCGATCCGGCCCTCGATTTCCTTGACCTGCGTCTCGAAGTCGATGTTGTAGAGCTCCTTGATGCGGGCGTACATGAGCAACTGGCGATCCAGATCCGGGATGTCGCGGACCGACGAGGAATTCGAACGGGATTCAGATGGTTTGAACATCGGGCATTCCTCCGAAATTCGGTTTCCCCACCCATACCTTCGGACGTGTCGGCCGTCACTAAAGTGAGCAGGAGATCCCCGGGACCGAGCAAGCAGGCCAGGCTCGCAAGGCTGGCCGCAGCTCCGCGCCGTGGTACCATGGCGAGCAGTCTCTGTTTGTGTTGCGAAGGGAATCGGGCGTGTTTCATCGACCGTCCACGTTGACCGAGGCCCTCGAGCTCAAGAGCCGTCTGAAAGACAAGGGTGTCTTCCTGGCCGGTGGAACCGATCTCGTCGTGGGCGTCGCCAAGGGCAGGCTCGCCGTCGAGCACTGGATCGATCTGTCGGGGGTGCCTGGACTTTCCTACGTGCGAGAGGAGCGCGAGGAGCTTGCGATCGGGCCGCTGGCTACGCACGCCATGCTGGAACGCTCGGCATTCGCGCCCGCGCTCGCGCAGGCGGCTCGCACGGTCGGCGGTCCGGCCATTCGCAATCGCGGCACGATCGCCGGCAACCTTGGCACGGCCAGCCCGGCTGGCGACGTGAGCGTGGCCCTGCTGGCGCTGGACGCCACGCTCACGCTCGTGCGGTCCCAGGGTAGCCGCGCCGTGCCGATCCGGGACTTCTTCGTCGGACCCGGCAAGACCCGGATCGCCCCCGACGAGATGATCCAGGAGGTGCGAATCCGCCGCCCGGCCGACTCGGCGTTCCTCAAGCTGGGCAAGCGGCAATCCGTGGCGATCGCCCTCGTCAGCGCGGCCGCGGTGAGGCAGAGCGACGGTCGGGTGGCGATCGCCTTGGGCTCGGTGGCCCCCGTGCCGCTGCGCGCGGCACAGACCGAGGCGCACCTGGCGATCGCCGGACTCGCGCCCGACGCCATCCGCGAGGCCGCTGGCCTGGTCAGCGCGGAAGTCAAACCCATCGACGACCACCGCGCCAGCGCCGACTACCGGCGCGCCCTCTCGGGAGTCCTGGTACGGCGCCTGCTCGAGCAGCTTGCCGCCGCAAGCTCCAACCACGAGAGCGCCGCCCCCGTATGACCACCGTCATTCTCACAGCCGAAAGGAGCGTCGCCAGCCGATGATCGGCTCTACACCCGAGGCCACGGGACAGGCCGAGCGTTCGTGGACGCTATCCTTCACGGTCAACGGCCAGCGCCACGAGCTCGCGATTCATCCCGAACGCACGCTCCTCGAGGTCCTGCGCGAGGATCTCCACCTCACGGGGACCAAGGGCGCGTGCCTTGAGGGTGAATGCGGGTCATGCATCGTCCTGGTCGACGGTGTCCCGCAGAACTCTTGCCTCATCCTGGCCCCGCAGATGGAAGGTCGAGAGGTGGTGACGATCGAAGGCCTGGCCGACGGCACGGTGCTCGATCCGGTACAGCGGGCCTTCGTGGACAACGGAGCGGTGCAATGCGGCTTCTGCACGCCAGGCGTCGTGCTGAGCACCAAGGCCCTGCTCGCCACCAACCCGCACCCCACGTACGACGAGGTGCGCCGGGGCCTGGAGGGCAACATCTGCCGTTGCACCGGCTACATGAAGGTCCTGGGGGCGGCGATGGCCGCCGCGAGCGCCGAGGGCCCCGGGGTCGCGGACGCCAGCCCCGAAGACAGGCCGCGGCCGTGACGGACATCCGCGTCAGCGAGGCCGCACCCGCCAGCGGGGCGCCGGTCGGCCGCAGCGCCACGCGCATCGACGCCCGCGACAAGGTGACGGGCAAGACGGCCTATGGCGGCGATCGCGCGGTCTTGCAGGACGGCCTCCACGCCAGGGTGGTGCGGGCCGCACATCCGCACGCGCTCGTCCGCCGCATCGAGACCGGCCCTGCGCTGGCCGTTCCGGACGTCGTCGCCGTCTACACCGGCAAGGACGTTCCGGGCACCAACCTGCACGGCATGATCCGGAGGGATCAGGAATTGCTGGCCACTTCCAAGGTGCGCTACAGCGGCGATGCGGTGGCCCTCGTGGTCGCCCGCACCCGCCAGGCCGCCGAGAGGGCCAGCAAGCTGGTGGTGGTGGATTACGAGCCGCTCCCGGGCGTCTTCACCATCGACGAGGCCCTGGCTCCCGATGCCGCAGCCATCCATCTTGAAGGCAACATCCTGGGGCACCAGCGGATCCGCAAGGGCGACGCGCTGGCCGCCATGGCCGAGGCCGACGTGGTCGTCGAGACCGAGTCCGCCACGCAGTCGGTCGATCATGCTTTCCTCGACACCGAGGCGGGGGTCGCCTACATGGACGGCGAGGTCCTCACGATCGAGGCCGCCGGCCAGTGGGTTCACGAGGAGGCCCGGCTCCTGGCGCTGGCGCTGGGCCTGCCCTTCGAGCGCGTCCGGATCATCCAGCCGCCGACCGGCGGCGCATTCGGCGGCCGGGAGGATCTCGGGATCCAGCTGTATCTGGGGCTGGCCGCGCTGCTGACGGGGCAGCGGGTGGAGCTGGCCTTCAGTCGCGCAGAGAGCATGATCGCCCGCCACAAGCGGCACCCGATCCGCATCCGCTACCGGCTGGGAGCCCGACGCGACGGCACGATCCTGGCAGCCGTGGTCCAGGTCCAGGCGGACGAGGGGGCCTACGCCTCGACGGGCAAGGCGGTCCTGCGCAAGGCCGCCAGTCACGCCACGGGCCCGTACCGCGTGCCCAACGTCCACGTCGACGTCACCGGCGTGTTCACCAACAACAACCCGACCGGCGCGATGAGGGGCTTCGGCGCGAGCCAGATCGCCATCGCCTACGAGGGCGCGATGGACAAGCTCGCCGAGGCCCTCGGAATGGATCGGGTCGAGCTGCGCCGCCGCAATCTTCTCTTGCCCGGCGATGCCGTCACGACCTCCCAGATCCTGCCGGTGGTTTCGGCGCAGGAGTGCATGGCCGCTGCGCTCGAGCACATCGGCTGGGAAGGCCGCAGCTACGAGACCCCGGCCCCTCACCTCAAGCGGGGGTACGGCGTGTCCGTCGTGTGCTTCGGGCTGGGCTACGGCGACGGGTTCCCGGATGCGAGCCGAGCCCGCGTCCGGTTCTCCGACGATGGCCGCCTCGAGGTCTATACCGGCGCCGTGGAGGTGGGCCAGGGCCTCGTGCAGATGGCAGCACAGGTCGCCGCGCAGGCGGTTGGCGTCACCATCGATCGCGTCGACGTCATCCTGGCTGACACTGCCCGCACACCCGAGGCGGGCTCGTCCTCGGCCACGCGCCAGACCTTCTTCACCGGTTCCGCCGTGCGCAAGGCGGGCGTGGAACTTCGCCACCAGCTGCTCGACATCGTCGGAACGCTCTTGCCCGTCCATCCCGACGAGCTCGACGTGGCCGATGACGCTTGCTTCGAACGCGCCGACCCCGGACGGCGGGTGCCCCTGTCGGCGATCCTGCTGGAGGGCCGCCGTCGGGGATACTCGCTCGAGGCCGAGGCCATCTTCGAACCCCGTACCATCTGCCAGGATGATGACGGCCAGTCGGTGCGCGCCTTCGTGACGTACCTCTTTGCCTCGCATGCGGCCGAGGTCCTGGTGGACGTGGAGACCGGCGAGGTCAAGGTCCAGAAGATCGTCGCCGTCCACGACCTGGGCAAGGCGATCAATCCCCTGGCGGCCGCGGGCCAGATCGAAGGTGGGGTCGTGCAGGGCCTCGGCATGGCCCTCATGGAGGAGGTCGTCCGGCATCGGGGACGGATCCTCAACCCCAACTTCACGGATTACATCGTGCCCACGGCGATGGACGTTCCCGAGATCGTGCCGGTGATCCTGGAGAATCCCGACCCGATCGGGCCGTTCGGGGCCAGAGGCGTCGGAGAGCCGCCCCTCATCGGCACGCCGCCGGCCATCCTCGGGGCCATTCACGACGCCATCGGGATCCAGATCTCCCAGACCCCCGCGACGGCCGAGCGCGTCTGGAGAACCTTGCAGCAGGCTGCCGGGCGCTGACGAATCGCCGCGCCGGGCGCGGTCCCGTCCCGAGCGAGTTGCCGTGAATCGAAGCCTCTGACGGATCGGAGCGGCGCGGCATGGGTACATGCTTGGTGAAATGAGTCGCCCACCGGCTTCGCCGACACTCTCGAATGAAACGCCACCTGCCGAGCGGGGCTACGCAGCAGCTTGCCCGCAGCGGGGGGTAGTTTGCGGGGGGCAAGGCCCCCTCTCAA
>JAJYIO010000066.1 GCA_021790035.1 bacterium
TCTCCTCGCGGCGAGCGGCTTCTTCAAGCCGCACAACCGCGAGAAGAAGCTCGCGACCCTCCGGCGCGTGCTTTCCCGGGCACGGCTCACGGAGACCGAACGCGCCGCCCTGCGCGGGATGGGCTCGAAGCTCTCTCTGCTCTGCGGCCAGCGCGTTTCCGGGCGCTGATCCGCAGGGGCACGATCGGTTCGACCCGAGCAGCCGTTCACGAGAAATCCTGCCGATCGTGGACGGGGACCGGCCCCCCGCTCGGATGTAATCTCGGTGCATGGCTCGTCGAGTGCTTACCGGGATCGCCGCCTTGGCCTGCGTGCTGGCCACGGCCGGGTGCATTCACCTCGGCACGCAGCAACGGGGTCCCTCCCCGGGCCGCGCCGACTTCAGCGTCGTGCCGCCACCACCGGCCCCGCAGCCACCCGGCCCCGCGCCGGTTCGGGTGCGCCCCCGGACCGGACCGGACGCCCTGCCTTACCGGCTCTGGCATCGGTATTTCCGGGGCCGCCTGGCCTACGTCGTCCGGGTTTCGCTTCCCGACGTGCACGCCGAGTTGCTCTTCGCATCCGACCGGGCGCATCCGCATCGCGCTTTCGAACGCTTCGATGCCCTGCGCCGACGGGCCGGTTCTGCGATCGTGGCGAGCGGAGCCTTCTTCGGGGAGCGCTCGCACCGCACGATGGGGACCCTGATCTCGGCCGGGCAGGTCTGGCAGGGAGAGCCCACGGACGATCTGGGGACGGCGCTCGAGATCGACGCCCGCGGCGTGGCGGTCTTGCGGACCCTCCGCCTCCAGGCCGCCCGGCGTGATTGCCCCTTCTTCTTCCAGGCCGGACCGCGGCTCGTCCGGGATGGCTCGATCTGGCTACACCCGAGGTTCGAGGGGTTCAAGGATCCCGTCCTCCTCGACCGGGCGCGCCGGGTCGCCGCCGGGATCGCCCACGGGGGCCGGGTCCTCCTGCTGGTGGGCTTCCCGCAACCGATCTCTCTGCGGACCGAAGCCGAGGCCATGCGCGATCTCGGTTGCCGGGACGCCATGAACCTCGATGGCGGATCGTCGGCGGCTCTGGCGATCGGCAACCGCGTCCTGGTGCGGCCGGATACCCCGCTCACCCACCTCGTGGTGTTCCGGCCCGACGCGTAGCCCTCCGGATCGTTTTCAGTTTCGAGCCTTCGGCGCGACGAGTTCGGCGATCAGGCGCTCCATCACCAGGCGATCGTTGCCGCTCGTCTGCTTGAGGTCGCGATCGGCCTGGCCAAGGAGTCCGAGGGCATCGAGCAGCCGGCTCGAGGTCCACCCGCGCAAAAGCTCGAGATCGAGGCGCACCCTGCCCGGAGCGCGTCGCGTTGCCGCGGCGATGTCGTCCACCGATCGCCGCCGTTCAACCAGCGCCTTCTCGTGCAGGTAGACCCGCATGAGCGTGGCCATCGTGGCCAGGACCTTGAGCGGGTGGTCGTGCACGACGAGCTTTCTCAAGGCGGCGATCGCCTCGGCCGCCCGGAACGCCATGATGTGCTCGACGAGCTTGAACACGTCGGCCTCTCCAGGTGGCGAGAGGATCTCGACGTCCCGGCGGGATACCGGCCGCGGCTCGGCGAAGCTGGTGAGCTTGCGCAGCTCCTGATCGAGCTGGTAGCGGTCCTGACCGAGGCGGTCCACGAGAAACTCGGCCGCGTCGGGGGCGATAGTTCCGCCCAGCGCCCTGGCCCGGCGCTCCACCCAGGCATAGGTAGGCTGCTTGCGATAGGGATCCGGCCCGGCAAATTCCACGATCCTGGCCCGGCCCGCCTTTTGTGCGGCCACGGCCGCCTTGGATGTCGTCATGCCACCATGGATGCTGTGTCCGACGACGAGAACCAGATTGCAGCCCGGCGGGAGGCCTTCCTGCAACAAGGCGACGACGGCTTTCGCGTCGGTTCCCTTTCCCTCGACGTCTTCGGGGGCGAGCTCCCGGCCCTTGCTGGAAGCCGGGTTGAACCAGGGACAGTCGCGCACGACCACCAGGCGATCGCCGAAGAAGGGCACGCTGCGGGCAGCCGTCGCGATCTCGGCGATGCCCGTCGTGCCCTGAAAAACCGAGAGGTTGAGGGCTCGCCAGTCGGGAGCCACCAGCTCCTCGGTCAGGCGCTCGACCTCTTCTGCGATCGAGAATGCGTCCTTTCCGTGGAGGATGGTGATCATCGGGTGCCCGATCTCCCGGATCTCAAGAAAGCGGCCGACCGACTCGAAGACCCGGGGCTTTGCGGTCCGATCGCGGATCAGGCGTCACGGCGGCGGGATGCACACGCGCCGAAACGGCGATCGCGTTTCTGGTAGGTCAAGAGCGCCTTGAGCAGATCCTCGCGTCCGAAATCTGGCCAGTAGGTGTCCGTCACGTAGATCTCGGTGTAAGCGAGCTGCCAGAGAAGGTAGTTGCTGAGGCGGAACTCGCCGGACGTACGGATCAGCAGGTCGGGATCCGGCTGATCGCCGGTGTACAGGAAACGGCCGAAGAGGTCTTCGGTGACGTCGTCCGGGGCCAGGCGACCCTCTGCGACCGCCGTGGCGATCCGGCGCGTTGCCGAGATGATCTCGCGTCGCCCGCCGTAGTTCAGGGCGATGTTGAAAACCAGGCCGGTATTGCGGCGCGTGAGGTCCTCGGCCCTGGCGATCGATCGCTGGAGATCCCGACCGAGTTCCTGGACCTCGCCGATGAAGCGCATCTTGACGTTGTTCTTGTGAAGGTCGTTGACCTCGCGCTCCATCGTGTCCCGGAAGAGCGCCCAGAGGAAGCTCACTTCGTCCTCCGAGCGCTTCCAGTTCTCGGTCGAGAAGGCGAACGCGGTGAGATGGGCGATGCCGAGTTCGCGGCAATGGGTGACGAGGTTGCGCAGGGTATCGCGCCCGGCCCGGTGACCGGTCTTGCCCGGGAGGCTGCGCATCAGCGCCCAGCGCCGGTTGCCGTCCATGATCACGGCCAGATGACGCGGGAGTGCCGCGAGATCCACTCCGGGCCATGCGTCGGTAGCGAGCGCCTGAGCTCTTGCCATGGGTACCTCGATGAAAGGACGCATTCTACCGTCTAATGTTCCATCAACGCAGCGGAACGGGTACCAGGGTCACGACCCCGGGCGTCACCTGATACTTGAGGGGATCGGGAACCACGACCCGCACCGGAGCGCGATCCTGGCGCGGCGCGGCATAGCCGAGATCGACATAGGCCTCGATGTCGCCCTCCGTCAGGCGATCGACGGCCTGGGCCGGGCCTTCCACGACGACATCCGCGAATGCGGGCACCAGGTGGATGCGCTCGAACGGCGGCGGATGCTTGACCTCGATCTCCACCGAGAGGCGCCGGTGGGCGGGAAAGTCCAGTCCGACGCGCTGAGAGACGCCGACGAAACCCCAGAGGGCGATCGCCATCAGTACGGCCAAAATCTTGAGGCCGGTCGTGGATTGAGCGCTCTTGTCGACCAAGTCGCTCACTTCCGACCAAAGAGCGCCAGGCCGAGATTGGCCGTCTGCTGGCGGGGAATCTGGTACAGGATCTCGAGCTGGGCCCGCAGCTCGTCGTCGGTCAGGAAGCGCTGGAGCTGCCCTTCGCGGGCCACCGAGATGGCCCCGGTCTCCTCGGAGACGACCACCGCCAGGGCATCGGTCGTCTCGGTCAAACCGAGCGCGGCACGGTGCCGGGTGCCGATCGGGCGGCGCGAGCTCCGCTTGATGGACTCGGACAGCGGCAAGAGCGCCCCGGCCGCGGCGATGCGATCGCCCCTCAAGATCACGGCTCCATCGTGCAAGGGACTCGCGGTGTTGAACAGGCTCGCCAGCAGCTCGGCCGAAATCTCGCCATTGATGGCCCGGCCGGTCTCGATGAACTCCTGCAGACCCGTCTGGCGCTCGATGATGATGAGCGCGCCGATCTTGCGGCTGGCCAGATGACGGGCCGCGCTCACGATTTCGTCGATCACGCGCTGGGGATTGCTGACCTTGGAAGACACCCACAGCTCGCCGCCGAACAGCTCGCCCTGGCCCAGGAGCGCGAGGGCCCGCCGGAGCTCGGGCTGGAAGACCACCGGAATGGCGACGATGATCATGGTCGCCGTGCTCTGCACGAGCCACGTGATCGTGTGCAGCTGCAAGGCACTGGAGATGAGGTAGGCCACCAGCAAGAAGAGCAGGCCGCGAAGGAGCTGGACCGCCCGGGTGCCTCGGATGAGGAGGAACAGGCGGTACAGGATGAAGCTCACCAGCGCGATGTCGACGCCGTCCTGCCATCTCAGGGCGGCGAGGAACTGGCGCAGGGTGTCGAGTGCCTCGCCCCAGCTCATGGGCTGGCCAGATCGGGTCGGGGCGAGGGGCTGATAAAGCGCAGCGGTAGCCGGTCGTGCGCCAGCAAGTCTTCGAAGCTCTCGCGCTCGCGGACCAGGTCGGCCTGGCCGTCGCCGACCACAACCATGGCCGGCCGGACGAGGCGGTTGTAGTTGCTCGCCATGGAAAAGCAGTAGGCACCCGTCGTCCAAAGCACCAGCCTGCGTTTCCCGCCTACCGATGGGAGAGTGGCTTCCTTGACGAGAACATCCCCCTCCTCGCAGGCCTTGCCGGCAACGGTCCACGTGGATTCCGCCCCCGAAGGGGCGTCGCCACGGTTGCCCATGCGGCCTGCCACCGGATCGCAAGAGTAGACGGCGTCATACAGCGCCGGTCTCGGGTTGTCGGCCATGCCGCCGTCGACGAGGAGGGACTGGCGCTCGTGGGTGCGCTTCTCTGCCACGACCTGGTACACGGTGCAACCAGCCGTCGCCACGATGGCCCGTCCCGGCTCGAGCATGAGCTTGGGTAAGGGCAAGCCCCGCCGCTCGCAGCCCTGCGCCACGGCCTTGCCGACGGCGGCGGTCAGATCGGCGATCGAGGGTGGATCGTCGGCTTCGGTATAGGCGACCCCCAGACCGCCCCCCAGGTCGAGTTCGCGCACGGGAAGATTGCGACCGGCCAGCTCCGCGGCCAGGTCCAGCCCGACGTCTGCGGCCTCGAGGAAGGGCGTGATGTCGAAGATCTGGGAGCCAACGTGGAGCTGCAATCCCATGAACTCGAGGTTACGACTGGCCTCGAGACGCTCCAGAGCGTAGTCCAGGGCGGCGCCGGGTCGAATGCCGAACTTGCTCTGCACGTGGCCCGTGCGGATGAACTCGTGGGTATGGGCCTCGATCCCGGGGTTGATCCGCAGCAAGATCCGAGCCTGGCGTCCAGATGCGGCGGCTCGCGCCTGCAGGGCCTCGATCTCGTCGAGGTTGTCCACCATGAAACGTCCGACGCCGGCCTCGAGCCCGAGGTCGATCTCATCCGGGCTCTTGGCGTTGCCCTGGAAAACGATGCGATCGGCTGGAATGCCGGCTGCCAAGGCGGTCGCGAGCTCCCCGCCGGATACCACCTCGGTCCCCAGCCCCAGCTCGTGGATCAACCGATTGATGCCGGTATTGCACAGGGCCTTGGATGCGTACAGGATCTCGGAGGGTCCCGGATAGGCCGACCGCAGGCCGAGAACGAACGCCGACGCGGCCGAGACGATCGTGGCCTCGTCCATGACATAAAGTGGACTGCCGAATCGATCGACCAGATCGTCGAGCGCGCAACCTCCCACGCTCCAGCCACGCGATCCGAACGTGGCGGTGAGAGGCCTTACAGCCTGGTTGCAAGTGGTGCGGACGATCGCCAACGGTTCTCCAGGACGTACGCAGTGAAATGCTGGTTTCCTTGCGGACCGTCCCAGTATAGCGCATCGAGTCCGCGCCGACGGCGTCGCTGGCCAGCGGTTCGCTGGAATTCGTCCGACCTTTATCTGGTAGGATTGGCTTTCGGCAACAAGACGATGGATAGACGATCCGTGATGGCACTGGTGGAGGAGCTGGCTCCTTTGCCGTATGCCGCCGCATGGGACAACAGCGGCCTCCAGGTCGGGGATCCCGGTGGCGAGGTCACCGGGGTTCTAGTTGCGCTCAATCCCTCGCGGGCCGCGGTCGAGCAGGCGATCGCCCGTGGCCATAACCTTCTGGTGACGCATCACCCCTTGCTGTTCAAGGCCACCAAGCAGCTTCGCACCGACCGGGAGCCCGCCCGGACCGCCGCCCGGCTCCTGGCCAGCGACGTCACGGCTTACGCGGCCCATACCAATCTCGATGCCACGGCTTCCAACCATCGCCTGGCCGACCTCCTGGGCTGGCGTCTCGATCGCGTCCTGGAGCCGGGGGGGAGCGAGCCGTGGTTCAAGATTTACGTTTTCGTACCCGCAGAGAAGCGCGAGGAGGTAGCGCGTGCGATGTGGGAAGCTGGTGCCGGCTTGCCCGGCGGATCCGATCTCGCCAGCCTCTCGCTCCAGTCGGAAGGCACCTTCCGGGTCCGTGGTGGCACCGGAATGCTGCCACGTTTGCAATCGGTGTCGGGTACGCGCCTCGAGGTCGTCGCTCGCCAGAGGCAGGTCGACGACGTGGTCGCGGCGATGCGGCGCGTGCATCCATACGAGATGGTGAGCTACGAGGTCGTGCGGCTCGAGAACTCGTCCGATCCGTGGGGTCTCGGCCTGTATGGCGCCCTCGCCCAGCCGGCCCCGATTGCCGAGATCGCTGCACGGATCCACCGGGCCCTGTCTCCACGCAGCTTGCGCCTGGTCGGCGACGCCGGACGCGTGGTCTCGAGCGTCGGCATCTGCTCGGGATCTGGCAGCGAGCTGGCCCACGTCGCGGCAGATCGCGGCGTCGAGCTCTTCGTCACCGGAGAGATCCGTTACCATACTGCGCTCGAGGTCCGGGATCGCGGCCTGGCCGTGCTAGAGGTCGGCCACCAGGCATCCGAGGAGCCGGTCGTCGACGTCCTCGTCGGCCACCTGGCCCGGCGCCTGCCCGCTTCGGTCCCGGTCGAAGCCTTCCACGAGATCGAGCCCTTCGAGGTGATCCTGCCATGAGCCCACCAGCCCCCGCCCGAGCACCGCGAGGGAGTTTGTCGTGACCCTTCCTGTCGTCGCGATCGTGGGCCGGCCTAATGTCGGCAAGTCCACGCTCATCAACCGCATCGTGGGCGGCCAGGAGGCCATCGTGCATGGCGAGGAGGGAGTGACGCGCGATCGCCACTACCTCAAGGCCGACTGGAACGGGCGCGAGTTCCTGCTCGTCGATACCGGCGGCATCGTTCCCGGAACGGCCGACGAGCTCCTGCAGAACGTGTCCGAGCAGGCCAGGGCGGCGATCGAGGAATCCGACGTCATCGTCTTGCTCGTCGACGCCAAGGCCGGTCCGACATCTTCCGATCACGAGATCGCCGAGATATTGCGACGGTCGCGCAAGCCCGTCCTCATCGCGGCCAACAAGTGCGACGACGTTCGCGACGATCCGCTCGCGATGGAATTCTTCGAGCTGGGCCTCGGAGACCCGCTCCCGGTGTCGGGTCTGCATGGCACCAGCACGGGCGACCTTCTCGACGCGGTCGTCAAGATCCTGCCACCTGCGCCGGAAGCCAGCGGCGAGGCGACGCCCGAGGCCCTCAAGGTCGCCATCGTCGGTCGCCCCAACGTGGGCAAGAGCTCCCTGGTCAACCGGCTGATCGGCCAGGAGCGAATGATCGTGTCGCCCGAGTCGGGCACCACCCGAGATGCGATCGACACCCGGGTCACGGTGGACGAGCGTGAGGTCGTGCTGGTCGATACCGCGGGAATCCGGCGCAAGTCCAAGGTCCCGTACGGCGTAGAGCAGTTCTCGGTCGTGCGGGCGCTCAAGGCCATGGAGCGAGCGGAGGTCGTGGTTCTGGTCGTCGACGCGACGGACGGGGTCACCGAGCAGGATCAGCGCCTGGCCGGCCTGGCGCTCGAGGCCGGGAAGGCCCTCGTCGTGGTCGTCAACAAGTGGGACCTGGTGTCCAAGGATACCTACACCCTGCCCAAGTTCCAGGAGGAAGTCCTGCGCGAGCTGCATCACGTCGACTGGGCGCCCGTGGTGTTCACCTCGGCCGTCTCGGGTCAGCGGGTCGACAAGGTCCTTCCTGCGGCCATGTCGGCTGCCGCCGAGAACGAGCGGCGCGTCACCACGGGCGTGGTCAACGAGGTGGTGACGGAGGCTCTCAGCTTGAACCCGCCGCCGACACGTCACGGCAAGCGCTTGCGGGTCTATTACACCAGCCAGGGGCCGACTCGCCCCCCCACGTTCCTATTGTTTTGCAACGATCCGACCCTCGTGACCGACTCGTACGAGCGATACCTCGCGGGCAAGTTCCGGGAGGCCTTCGGCTTCAAGGGGACTCCCATCCGGCTGTTCTTCCGGGCCCGGCGCGATCGGTCGGGCTAGCACGCAGTGCCGGGCGATCGGTTGGTGACGGTGGGGCGCGACATCCTCGGGGACCAGGGGTCGGCCTCGTGGGGCGCTCGCTTGGAGCGGGTCGTCAGCGGGGGGATGGCGTGGTAGCGCTGGCCGTATGGACGCTGCTGATTTCCTACCTGATCGGCGCGATTCCCTTTTCCTTCCTGATCCCCAAGCTCTTTTACGGCATCGACATTACCCAGCACGGCAGCGGCAATGTCGGGGCGACGAACGTGGTTCGGACGCTGGGGCGAGTGCCGGGCTTCACGTGCTTTGCGCTCGACGTCGCCAAGGGCGCCGGCCCGGTGGCCGCAGCTTCGTGGCTGGGCCACGCGCCGGGGTGGCTTCCGGTCGTGGCGGCTTGCGGGGCGATCGTCGGCCACAGCTTCTCGATCTTCTTGCGCGGTAAGGGTGGCAAGGCCGTAGCTACGGGCGTCGGCACGATCCTTTCGCTCAACGTGCTGGCGGGGATCGCCGTCCTGGCGGTCTGGGCGATCGTCTTCCGGCTCACGCGGGTGGTGTCGATCGCCAGCATCACGGCCGCCGTCGTCCTGCCGGGCTTGGTGGTGGCCATCCCACGCCCGGGCCTCGGGGCCGATCCGCCGGCCTTCGTGGTCTATTCGATCGCAGCTGCCGTCTACGTCATCGTCCGGCATCGCTCCAACATCAAGCGCATCATGCTAGGCACCGAGCCACGCTTCGGCGACCGGGCGCGCTCGGACGATCCGCCGGGCCCTGGCGCGGCCGAGGGGCGGTAGATGCACCACCGCGCTGCAGCCGGGGCCCGCAGTCAGGGAGTCGTTTGCGGGGGGCCGGGCCCCCTTCAAGTCGCTGCCCCGAAGGGGAGTTTCTGATGAGACGCCACCTGCCGAGCGGGGCTACGCAGCAGCTTGCCCGCAGCGGGGGGGAGTTTGCGGGGGGCAAGGCCCCCTGCAAGTCCCTGCCGGCGCAGCCGGAGAAGAGAGTTTCTGATGAGTCC
>JAJYIO010000067.1 GCA_021790035.1 bacterium
CAACCTGGTCGGTCTGGCCAATCTCGGGGCGGGCGAGAGCCTGCGCCAGACGCAGTCCGGCAAGGCCCAGACCTACCTCTGGTGGGCGGCGGCCGGGACGACCTTCCTGGTCGTCGTGCTGGTGATCTTCGGCGGCAGTCTCCGGGCCTGGGCGGCCGCGGCTCTGGCGGCCGTGCTTCTGGCGGGTTTCACGCTCTACGATCGCCTGGCCCGAGCCTGAAGCCCGATGACCGCTAGATCGTTCTTTCTTCCCTAGACGAGACGAGAATCCCCTCCGATGACGAATTCCTTCCCCTGGCTATCCCTGGTGCTGGCGCTGCCCCTCCTCGGCGCGGTGCTGGTTCCCGTGCTGGCTGCCCGCGAGCCGCGGGGGGCGCGGGTCGTTGCGCTGTTCTCGACCGGAATCACCCTCTTGGCGACGGTCCTCCTGGCCGTGCTGGGCTTCCATCTGAACGGGGGCTTCCAGCTCCAGGATCAGGTGCCGTGGATCCCCTCGCTCGGAATCAGCTATCACGTGGGCGTCGACGGGCTTTCGATGGCCATGCTGCTGCTCAACGCACTCCTGGTCTTCCTGGCCACCATCGCATCCTGGAAGGTTTCCGAGCGGCCGGTGCTGTACTACGTGCTCCTGCTCTTGCTGGAGACCGGAGTCGCCGGCGTCTTCGCGGCCCGCGACCTCGTCCTGTTCTTCAGCGCCTGGGAGCTCGAGCTCATCCCGATGTACTTCCTCATCGCGATCTGGGGCGGAGCGCGCCGCGAGTATGCCGCGATGAAGTTCCTCCTGTACACGCTGGGCGGGTCGGCCCTCATGCTGGTTGCCTTCATCGCCATCTACCTGCAGGCCCGCCAGAACCCCGACATCCCCTTCGCGTCCGACATGTCGTCGATCTTGACGTTCTACCGCAACTACTGGCACTCGGGCCCGATGGCCTGGGCCGAGGTTCCCCTCTTCTTGATGCTCTTCGTCCCGTTCGCCATCAAGCTTCCGAGCTTCCCCTTTCATACCTGGCTGCCGGACGCTCACGTGGAGGCATCGACCCCGATCTCGGTCTTGCTGGCGGGAATCCTCCTCAAGATGGGCGCCTACGGACTGATTCGCTTCAACTGGGGCCTGTTCCCCGCGTTGATCCAGCAGATCGCCCCCTGGCTCATCGCCCTGGGGGTCTTCAACATCCTGTACGGCGCCTTCGTGGCGAGCAAGCAGCAGGACATGAAGAAGGTCATCGCCTACAGCTCGGTCAGCCACATGGGCTTCGTCATCGTGGGCTTGGCGGCGCTCAACACGGCCGGGATCAACGGCGCGATCTGGCAGATGGTGAGCCACGGTCTGATCACCGCCATGCTCTTCCTCGGCGTCGGGATCGTGTACGACCACGCCCACACCCGGGATATCGGCAAGCTCGGCGGCCTGGCGGCCCGGATGCCGGTGGCCGCATTCCTGTTCGTGGTGGCGGCCCTCGCATCCCTCGGCCTGCCCGGGATGTCGGGATTCCTGGCCGAGTTCTTGACCTTCGTCGGCGCCTTCACCGCCTTCCCCGTCGCTGCTGCGATCGGGGCGATCGGGATCGTGCTGACGGCGTTCTACATGCTCTGGCTGGTCCAGCGAGTTTACTTCCAGGGCCCCCGCCCGGAGTTCGCCGAGATCGGCGACTGCACGGCGAGGGAGGCCTTCCCGATGTTCGTCCTGGCCTTCCTGGTCCTGGCGATCGGCGTGTATCCGGCGCTCCTGGGGAACACGGTCAATGCCTTCGTGCACGGCTTCATGCCGAGCCTCGGACTCTAGCCGGGATTATTCATGACCCGCTACTCGACCCTCGCATTCCGGCCCGCCTGCTTCATGGCCCGGCGGTCCCTTCGGCGCGGTCTCGCCACGCGAGCCGTGGACACTCGAGACTAGGCGAGGTCAGACGGCGATGACGACGTATTCACTGGATCCCGGAGCCCGCCCGCTGGCTTGGGCCGGACGGGTGGCACGTGCCGGCCTGCTTGCCGCCGCGGGACTCGCGACGTTGTCACAGGCTCGGCCTGCGCTGGCCAGCCAGGTCTGGGGCGTCAACCCCACGGACCCCGTCGCTCCGGTCCTGGCCCAGGCCCATCCGGGCGACACCGTCCTGATCGAGGGGATGCACGGTGAATCAGTGCGAGTCCCGGCGGGAGTCACCCTCGAGGGCGGTCCCGGGGCGGGATTCGAGTTTCCAACCGAGCCTGTCGTGCAGATACGGGGGAGCGGGGTTCACCTGCGGGGCCTGGTGATCATGACGACGGCAAGTTCCGGGTCGGTAGGGGCCATCGATGTTCCGGTCGGGGACGCGACCGTCATCGGTTGCTCGGTCCGAGGCGGTGCGATCGGCGTTTCGGTCGAGGGGACGGCCAGGGCCACGCTCGCGGCTTGCATGCTCACCGGACAATCGAGCGACGGCATCGTTCTTTCGGGCCGGTCGCAGTCCGTCGTCGCGAACTGCCGGGTCCGACCGAGCCCGGCGCAACGCAAGCAGCAAGACGGTCCCGAGATCGGGATCTCGGCCACCGGGGACTCCCTGGCGACGATAGAGAACGACGATATCCTCGGCACGCTGGGTTCGGCGATCCAGTTCGCCGGCAGCGCACGCGGATCGGTGACGGCCTCGCACCTTCACGACGGCTTCGACGGAATCGCCCTCTGGGGAACCGCTGCGCCGGCCCTGGTCCAGAACACGATCGTCGGCAACCTCGGTGATGGCATCAGCTACCACGATCGTTCGGCCGGACGGGCTCAAGGCAACCGGTGCGAGCACGATCGTTCGGGGATCGTCGTCGCCGACGCCGCCACGCCGGCCCTGATCGAGAACGTCTGTCAGACCGACCGCAACGTCGGCATCGAAGACTGGCGCGATCAGGCGAGCGCATCGGTTCCCGCTCTTGGTGCGTCCGTCTCCTCGACTCCGGCTTCGCAGCGGCCCGAGACGCCTGCCCGGCAGCAGTCCGTGGCGCCCGCTGCGGGCCAGCCAGCGGCAACGGCCGCCGTCGAACCGCTGGTTCCCGACTCGGTTCCGCCCTCGCCCGGATCGTTCTCGGGAGGCGTCCATGGCCATTGAACTGGCGGGCGTCTTTGCGGGGTGGTTGGCGGTGAGCCGCCGCGCCTGCTCTCTTTTTCCGGTTCCCACCTCCTTGTGTGATTCGAGACCATGACCATCGATCCGTCGTTGTTACTGCCCGAGATCCTCGTCACGGCGCTGGCCCTGACGGTCCTGGCGTGGGACTGGCTCACTCACGACAAGCGGTTGCTGGGTCGCATCGCCCTGTTTGGACTGGTGCTCGTGAGCGGTGCGATCGGTGGCCAGCTCCTGGCGGGTGGTGGCGTTGGCACCACGCTGGCCGGAATGTTCGTGGGGGATCGGCTGGGCCTGATCTTGCGCCTGGCCATCACCGGCTCGGCAGCTCTGGTCGTGGCGCTTTCCCTCGATATCGTGTCTTCGCGGCCTCATGCGGGCGAGTTCTACGCCCTGCTCTTGATGGCGGTGCTCGGCGCCATGTTCGCGGTGTCGGCCGGGGATCTGGTGCAGGTCTTCCTGTCGATCGAGCTCTTGTCGCTGTCCTCCTATGCGCTGGCGGGCTGGTTCAAGACCGACCGTAGAGCCAGCGAGGCTGCCCTCAAGTACCTGCTCTTCGGCGGAACGAGCAGCGGATTTTTTCTGTTCGGGGCCGCACTGCTCTACGGGATCACCGGAAGCACCAACTTGATGGATATCGCCCGCGCCCTGGCCCACCTCGATCCGCGGATGGGGCCCATGGCCTTGCTGGCCGGGCTCCTGGCACTGGCCGGACTCGCCTACAAGGTGGCGGCGGTGCCGTTCCATGGCTGGTGCCCTGACGTTTACGAGGGGGCCCCGGTCCCGGTGGCCGCGTTCCTCTCGGTGGGATCCAAGATCGCCGGATTCGCCGTCCTGATCCGCCTCCTCACGGGCGCTCTTCCCTACCTGGCGGGAGACTGGCTCGTCGTGGTGACCATTCTGTCGATCGCTTCGATGTCCTTCGGCAATCTGGCCGCGCTCGGTCAGACCAACGTCAAGAGAATGCTCGGGTACTCCAGCATCGCTCAGGCCGGCTACCTCTTGCTCGGCCTCGTGGCGGCCGCCAACCTCGGAACGAAGGGCCTGGGGCTCGCGGCGATCGTGTTTTACCTGATCGGCTACGCCTTCATGAATCTAGGCGCTTTCGCCGTGGTCGCGCTGTACGCGCATTTGACGGGGAAGGAAGAGATTCGCGACTACGCCGGCCTCGGGCGACGCAATCCGGTGATGGCTCTGTTCATGCTGGTCTGCATGGTGAGCCTCGCGGGCCTGCCTCCGCTGGTGGGATTCTGGGGCAAGTTCTACCTCTTCTCGGCGGTGGTCCAGTACGCACTGGCCACGGCGCAGCCGGCCTACATCTGGCTGGCCGTCGTGGGCGTCCTGAACTCGGTCGTGTCGATGTACTACTACATGAAGATTCCCAAGGCCATGTACCTCGACAAGGCCGACGGGGCGCCGCTGGCGACGTCCGGCGCGCTTGCGGCCGTGGCCTTCGTCGGTGCCGTCGCGGCCCTGGCGCTCTTCGTGTTCCCGCAGCCGGTCTGGGATCTCGCCATGTCGGCGGTGCGGGGGTTCTAGAGCTGAACCGGCGGTCCTCCCTCGAACCCTCTCCGGCTGCGGGCAAGCCGCTACGTAGATGGGCTCTCAGGGAACCCGCGGACCTGGAGCGAGGTTGGGCACATGGACATTTCTCTTGAGATCGTACGGCACGTGGCCCGGCTGGCACGGCTGGAGCTGGACGGAGACGAGGAGGCGACCTTCGGGCGGCAACTCGGCCAGATCCTGGAATACGTGGATCAGTTGCAGGCCGTGGACACCTCTGGCCTCGAGCCCACGTCCCACAGCGTGCCGCTGGTCAACGTGATGCGAGCGGACCAGCCGCGCCCGAGTCTCGCTCGCGAGGATCTGCTGGCGAGTGCCCCCGTTGCCGAGAACGGCATGTTCCGGGTGCCCAAGATCCTCTGATCCGGTTGCACCTGCTCTTAACCATTTGGTAAACTGCCCTCGGGCTGGCACGGCAGCCCGGAGGTGCCGATCCGTGCGTGGGAGGAATCCTTCGATGCGCTCGGTGCTGCTCGGCGGAATTGCTTTGATGCTTGCGGCGTGCGGGGGAGCCCCCGCGATCACCGCTTCGCAACCGGCCAGCGGGCCCTTCGGCGCCTCGAGTGTGGGCGGGTTCGTCGACCTTGCCGGCAACCCGACGAATCTGTCGACGGATCTCGGCAGCCCGGTGGTCCTGTCCTTCCTTTGCCCTAGCGATGGCGACAGCGGAGCCGAGGTTCCGCTCCTCATCCGCCTGGCGGGGGCCTATCAGGGCGATGGGGTGCGCTTCGTGGTCGCGGGCGAGGGGGCCTCGGCTCAGAGCCTGGCGCAGTGGGCCAGCGACAACCAGTTGCCGTTCCCCGTCTGGCAGGATCCCGATGGAGTCGAGCTGACCGATCGTGGCTTCTCCGGCGTCCCGGATACCCAGTTCATCGACCGTACTGGCGCGGTCGTGGCATCCGAGGCCGGTTTCCTCTCGCGTGGGCAGTTGCTCGAGGGCATCGCCCGGATCGACTGAGGGCCCCCTTGGCCCTGAAATTGGAACCTGGGGCCCTGCGGACGGCATCCTCGGAATCGAAACCTCGCCACCTCGACAGGTCGCCGGCGAAGCTTGCCCGCAGGCCTGAAGGGTGCGCGGGAGAATTGCATTTCCGGGTAAGCGAGGGTAGGCTCGGTAGGTCCGAATTGACCTGGCTCCGGGCAAGGTTGGGATCCGAGTAGCCGATATTCCTGGATAGGGAGCTGGCACGAGACCAGCTGTGCTTCGTTCGGGAGGGTCCAAGTGTCCAGCGAGGTGCGCGGAGCGCGCGTCCTGGCCTACGACGTGCCGGTCCGGCTCGGGAACGTCGAGGCCACGGCCGAAGCTGCCGACCTCGAACTGTTGCCGTCGCATGGGGCTGTCAACCTGGACGCGGCGAGCCATCCCATGGACGTCCACGCGGCAAGAATCGACATTCCCGGGTCCGAGATCGAGCAGGTCGTTCAGCAGAAGGCGGCCAAGGCCGGGGTCAACCTGGCGGTTCGGCTCACGGGCCACGATTCGTTCGTCGCCAGCGGCAAGGCGCGCGGTCTGCCATTTGCCGCCAAGGGGCGCCTCTCGACCCGGCAAGGCAAGTTCGCGGCCGTCGTGACCTCCGTCGACGTCACCGATCACGGGCTCGAGGCCCAGGTGGACGTCCCTGCGGGCAAGGCCCGGGTGCACGCCTCCAATGCCCAGCTGCTGCAGCTTGTGGACGGATCTCTGTCGGGACTGTCGGGTCGCTCGGGCGCAGCCGGCTCCTGGATCGTCAAGCCCCGGATCACCTGGAAATCGGCCAGCAGCTTCGAGCTGTCCGGACTTCTGCCGGCCGCGATGGGCGGCTATCCCATCAAGGTCGACGCCACCCTCCAGGCCCCTGGCCAGGGCGGAACGCTCGGGCTTCGTGTGGGCTCGATACGGGTGGCCGTACCCGGCGCCCCGGCCAGCGTGGACCTCGCAGCGGGCACGGCCACGGCCCACGTCTCCTTGAGCACGATCGGTCAGGCGATCCAGTCCGGGCCCGGCTGGTTCGGGGGGCAGCTCCAGTGGCTCGACGCCAACCACGTCAAGGCGCAGGGGGATCTCGTGGTCCCGGAGCCGCTCGCCATGTTTGCGGGGCCCACGGCCCGATTGACCGCCACGTCCTCAGTTGCTGCCGTCAATGGCAAGGTCGTGGCAGCTCTCCAGCGGCTCGAGGTGACTGGAAGCGGGTACTCGCTGACGTATACGCCGGCTTCCAGGTCAGGCACGGCGCACTTCGACGATGCCATGCTGACCGGGGCTCTGGGCAAGATTTTCGGCGGCAAGGTGCAGGTCCAGCAGATCCAGAGCCTGGCCGACGGTCAGATCCAGGTCCAGGTCCAGGCGCTCGGCTCCAGGTTTTCGGTGACCGGCCAGGTGTCCGGCGTCCAGGATGGCAAGGTGGTACTGCAGTTGCAGGGCATCGCGGCCCTCGAGGGCTCGTCGAGGATTCCGGTAACGTTCGATCCTGCAACCAACCGCATCCACGCCACGGTCCCGCCCAACGCGCTGGCCGCGATGCCCGGCGTCGGGACGCTCTCGCGCTACCAGCTCACGCCTCTGGCCGGGGATCGCCTGGAGGCCCGGAGCACCAAGCGCTTCTTCGGCATTCCCCTCCCGGTCCAGACCCAGGGGTCGGTCACCCTGGATTCCAAGGGGCGGCTCGATTACTCGGTCGATAGCGCATCGATCCTCGGCGTCCCCATCCTCGGCATGCTGCGCCTGGCCGGCAAGAGCCTTCAGGACGTCGAGGGCGGAGACTGGAGCGGCAACACGCTGCATGTCACCCCCAAGCTTCCGGCCCAGCTCCGGTTGGCATCCTTCCATACCCAGCCCGGGGCCTTCGAGGTTGACCTAGTCCCCCCGGATTCCGTCGCCAAAGAGGCGCGTAGCCTGGATCTTCAGGGGGGCCACCTGGAGTTCGACCCGGGCTCCATCTTGCCGATGCCGGGTCGCCTCACATCGGTGTCCGTCGATGCAACCGGCCTCTCCGCCGACTTTCGGGTCGACCCTTCCAGCCTCGCGGGACTGGTGCAGTTGCCTCGTGGCATCGCCTTCGATGGCCAGTCCCTGTCGATCGATCCCGCCCTGGCGCTGGGACGCACCCTTCCGGGCAAGCTCGTCCAGGTGTCGGGATCGGCCTCCGGCGTAAATGCCACGGTCGCCCTGGATCCCGCCTTGCTGCAGCGTCTCCATTCGCTTCCTCGCGGCGTGCAGCTGCAGGGCGACTTGATCGAGGTCGATCCCGGAGCGGCGGGCCTTCCGGGCAAGGTGGAGTCCGCCTCGGGGGGAGCGAACGGCCTCGACGTCGAACTCGCGATTTCGCGCCAGGAACTCGCATCTCTATGGAACTTTCACGGGGCCAGCGGTCTGGCCTGGGATGGCGAGGCCTTGACGATCGATCCGGCGGCGCTGCAGCCTGGCGCCAGGGCGCAAGCCCGCGGGATCCAGGTTCGCAATGGCGACCTCGTGGTGGACCTCGGGGACGGCACGCCCCTGCCCACTCCCGGCAAGCCTGCCGGCCTCTATATCAGCGACCCCGGCGTGGTGCAGGCCAAGGGGATGGACATCCGCGGGCTCCAGGCAGTGGTCACGCCCAACGCGCCCGGGGCGCCGGTGGATCTTACCAACATCGGCAGCGACCACGTCGCGGTCAACGCGGGCCAGGTCCGAGTCTCTGCCGCCCAGATCGACCAGATGATCCACAAGGTGATGAGCCCGGCGGACCTGGCTCGCTACCAGCCACGATTCGTCGGTGGCAAGGTCCACGTGACGGTGCCGGTCGCATTCTTCCACCTCGGAGTTTCCCTGGCGTTCCACAAGACGGCGGACGGCAAGCTCGAGCTCAGTCCGACAGGCTTCATCGGGTCGCTTTTTGGCGGCAGCCATTCGATCACGATCGATATCGCCAAGTCCCTCGGCATCGACATCGCCCCGCTCAAGGACGTTCAGGCCGACTCGTCGGGCCTCACGTTGACCTTCTGACGAGTCACCCACCCTCTGCGCCGACACTCTCGAATGAAACGCCACCTGCCGAGCGGGGCCACGCAGCAGCGTGCCCGCAGCGGGGGGTAGTTTGGGGAGGTTCCCACCTGCCGAGCGGGGCCCCGAGCAGGCCGTTCGAGGGCCTCGCCCGGCAACCTGCAAACGGCCCCTGGATCCATCGCTTGCCTTGCCAGGCCGGATCGGGCAACATGCAGGAGTTTTCCGGAACGAGGCGGATGCGGCTCGATAAGTGGCTCAAGGTGTCCAGGCTCATCAAGCGCCGTACAGTGGCGGGGGCCCTCTGCGACGACGGGCGCGTGCTTCTGAACGGTAGGGTGGCCAAGGCCCACAGCGAAGTCAAACCGGACGATCGCCTCTCTCTTGTCTTTGGCGGCAAGACCCTTGCCGTCACGGTCTTGAGGGTTCCCGACGGCCCGGTCCAGGCTGCCCAGGCCGCTTTTCTCTACCGGAACGACAAAGGAGACGACCTTGACCTCGGCCCGCACTAACGACTTCGTCACTACAGAGAAGGACATCGCCATGTCACCTACGATCGTCGATGACGTCTACGCCCGCGAAATCCTGGATTCCCGCGGGAATCCCACGATCGAGGGGGACGTGCTCCTGGCCGGGGGGGCGAGGGGACGGGCCGCCGTGCCTTCCGGGGCGTC
>JAJYIO010000068.1 GCA_021790035.1 bacterium
GCTGCGAGACCTGGCCACCGGGCAACGGGTGGCCCTGCCCGACTTCGCCCGCGGCGTCGCCTCGGAGCTCAAGTTCTCGCCCAACAGCCGGCGCCTGGCCCTCTACCACGAATCGCCCTCTCGCGCCCGCGATCTATGGATCGTCGATCTGCCGGAGGCACCGGTCAGCGAGATCTCGGCGGCTTCCGGCACGGTCCAGTCCGTCCGCCAGGTGACGTTCTCCATGTTCGGTGGACTCGGCCCCGAGGATCTGTGCATGCCCGAGAGCGTGCACTTCACGTCCTTTGACGGCCTCGAGATCTCGGCTTTGCTCTTCGTGCCCAAGGGTGCCAGGCCCGACGGTACGCTCGGCGCCGTCCTGTGGCCTCATGGGGGACCCGATGCGCAGGTGATCCAGAACTTCTACCACTGGTTCCAGGTCTTTGCCGGGGCCGGCTACGTGGTGCTGGCTCCCAACTTTCGGGGCAGTACGGGCTATGGCAAGGCGTTCCAGCTCCTCAACCGTCAGGACTGGGGCGGGGCGAGCTTCCGGGATCTGGTGGCAGGCGCCGACTTCCTGCTGCGTTCTCGCTGGGCGGATCCGCGTCGCCTGGCGGTCGTGGGGGGATCCTTCGGCGGGTTCATGTCGCTGACGGCCGCCACCCAGGAGCCAGATCGCTGGGCTGCGGTTGTGGATTTCTTCGGTCCGAGCAACCTCCACACCTTCATCGAGAGCACCCCCGCCTGGTGGAAGCCATACCTGTACGACATGGTGGGGCATCCCGAGCGCGACCGTGAACGCCTGTCCGAGCGCAGCCCGGTCAACTTCCTCGACCGGGTCGTCGCTCCCCTTCTCGTCATCCAGGGCGCTCACGACCCGCGGGTGACCAAGGCCGAATCCGATCAGGTCGTCGAGCGCTTGCGCGCCCTTGGCCGCCCGGTCGAGTACATGGTCTTCGAGGACGAAGGCCATGGCTTCAGTCGCACGTCCAACGAGATCCGGGCAGCGGGGGCGATCGTGGATTTCCTCGACCGTCACCTCGCCGCTGAATGAGGCTGTTGCCGGCTTCGCCGACCCTCAAGGACGTGACGCGGCCTGGCGGGTCGGGACGGCTCCCCGCAGTCCCTGCCCCGAAGGGGGAGTTTCTTGTGAGTTGTCCACCGGCTGCGCCGACACTCTCGAATGAAACGCCACCTGCCGAGCGGGGCTACGCAGCAGCTTGCCCGCAGCGGGGGGTAGTTTGCGGGGGGCAAGGCCCCCTGCAAGTCCCTGCCAGAGCGCAGCGAGGGAGTTTCTTGTGAGCGAGGCCGGGCCGGGCGGGTTGCCCCGAAAGGGCGTCCCCTACGCGGACGTGATCGCCGAAATGGAGGCGGCTTCGGCCCAGGATGCCGACTGGCGGGCCGCTCGCACCTGGAGCCTGGTCTACCACGCCGACCGCGCGGTGGAGGCGATCGTCCAGGCAGCGTATAGTCGCTTCATGGCCACGAACGGCCTGTCGCCGGTGGCGTTCCCCAGCCTCAAACGATTCGAGTCCGAGGTGATGGCTGGCGTCCGGACCCTCCTGCGAGCCCCGGATGGCGCGGCGGGAAGCATGACGTCTGGCGGCACCGAAAGCCTGCTGCTGGCGGTCAAGGCCGCACGGGACTGGGCTGCGGTCCACCGGCGTCTTCACGGCGAATACGAGTTCCTGGTGCCCGAGACGGCCCACCCGGCCCTGTACAAGGCCGCCCATTACCTGGGTGTCAGGCCCGTCCCGGTGCCCGTTGGGCCCGACTTTCGGGCCGATGCGGACGCCGCCCGCAAGCTGGTGACACCGCGGACGATCCTGGTCGTGGGCTCGGCACCGGCCTTCCCTCACGGGGTCGTCGATCCGATCGGGCCACTGGCGGCCCTGGCGGCCGAGCACGGGATTCTTTGTCACGTCGACGCCTCTGTCGGCGGCATGATGTTGCCGTTCCTGGAGCGACTCGGGCATACGATTCCGCCCTGGGATTTTCGCGTTCCCGGGGTCACCTCCATCTCGACCGACCTGCACAAGTACGGCTACGCGGCCAAGGGCGCGTCGGCGATCGTCTACGGGTCGCGAGCCCTCCGCCGCTTCCAGTTCTTCGTGCAGCCGGGGTGGCCCGGGGGGATGTACGCCTCGCCGACCCTTGCCGGCACACGTCCTGGCGGGGCCATCGCGGCTGCGTGGGCCGCGATGCGCTTCCTCGGCGAGGACGGCTACCTGCAGCTGGCCAGAACCGCGAGCGAAGCGGCCTCGCGTCTGATGGCGGGGATTCGCTCCATCCCGGGTCTCTTTGTCCTCGGCGAGCCGGACATGACGCTCTTTGCCTTCGCGGCGCGGGATTTCGACACCTACGCCGTCGGTGACTCCATGCGCCGCCGTGGCTGGCGGCTCGATCGCCAGCAGCTTCCCCCCAGCTTGCACCTGGTGGTCACGGCCAACCACGCCCAGGTGGTCGACGCCTTCCTGGAGGATCTGGGGCAGTCAGCAGCCGAAGCTCGCGGCCAGGCCCCGGGCGTGGCCGGTGCAGCCTATGGCATGCTGGGCGAGGCGCCCGCCGGGACCGATGCCGAGGACTTTCTCCTCGATTTCCTGGATCAGGCTCTCTGATCCAGAGGTGTCCGAATCATCCCGATCAAGAGGGTTCTAAGGAGCGCCGGCGTCCTCGACCTCGGCGAAGAGCGCCGCCAGATCGAGCAGGATCAGCAGGCGGCCCTGGACCTTGCCCAGGCCGGCGATGTAGGGAGAGCGCTTCTCGAAGCGATTCGACGGCGGGTCGATCTGGTCGCGGGGCAGCCAGACGACCTGCCGGACCGAGTCGACCGCCAGACCGAACGCCTCGCCTTGCCACTCGGCGATGATCGTGGTCGGAGCCGGGCCAGCCTCGGCGCCCAGGCCGAACCAGCGCTTGGGATCGAAGACGGGGATCACCACGCCGCGCAGATTGATCAACCCGATCACCGGATCTGGCGCATGAGGCAGGCGCGTGGGTTCGGCCGGGCCGATGATCTCGCGGATCGCCGTGATGGCCAGGGCGTATTCCTCGCCGGCCAGAAAGAAGGTCACGACCTGGATCGCATCGCCCGGCGCGGGGACGGCGGCCTGGCTGGTCGTTCGGAGGGGGGAGCCGGCCATGATCGCTCGAGGTGTCAGCTGCCCCTGCGGGCGGCCTTGGGAGCCTTCTCGATGCCCAGGTAGCGGTTGACCCACGTGCGCAGCCGCAAGGCAGCCTGGGAGTGGAGCTGGCAGACCCGGGACTCCGACACGTTGAGAACCATGCCGATCTCCTTGAGCGTCAAGCCCTCCTGGTAATAGAGGGAAAGCAGCAGCTTCTCGCGATCCGGCAGCGCATCGATCGCCATCCCGAGCTGCTCCCGGAACTCGGTCTCTTCGAGGATCTGCGAGGGGCCGGGGCGATCATCGGCCATGGTATCGAGCCACGTGATACTCTGGCCGTCATCTGAGACCTGCACGAGCTCGTCGAGAGACAGGAACGGGCTGGCATCCTGGCTCAGGAGGTGGGCCAGATCCTGGGACGTGATTCCGAGGCGGTTGGCGATCTCCTCCTCGGTGGCCGGCCTCCCGAGCTCCGACTCGAGGCGGCTCATCGCCTCCGAGACGTCCCGGGTCCTGCTCCGCACCGATCGCGGCACCCAATCCTGGCTCCGCAGCGCATCGATGATCGAGCCGCGGATTCGGGTGATGGCGTACGTCTCGAACTTGACGCCGCGCTCGGGACTGAACTTCTCTACGGCCTGGATGAGCCCGATCAGACCGTAACCGTAGAGGTCCTCCTGATCCGTCGTCGGAGGCAGCGTGACAGCTAGCCTCCCGACCACGTAACGGACCAGGGGCGCGTACTGGAGAATGAGCTGCTCGCGAACCTTCTGGTCGCCGCTAGCCGTGAATTTCTGCCAGAGTCCGGCGGTATCGGCCGAGGCCATCCATCCTCTTGGGCATGCTCCGGTCAGTCATGCAGTCCGGATCGAGCGGCACCGTGCACCGAAGGCGGGGCAAGGGCCTGGAAAACCCGCTTCATCATAGCTGGCGGCGATCGGCGATGCAAGGACGCCGGCCACACGCTCACAAGAAGCTCTCTTCTCCGGCTGCGCCGGCAGTGACTTGCAGGGGGCCTTGCCCCCCGCAAACTACCCCCCGCTGCGGGCAAGCTGCTGCGTAGCCCCGCTCAGCAGGTGGCGTTTCATTCGAGAGTGTCGGCGAAGCCGGTTTGCAACTCATTATGCTTGCTCCACATTCGAGCTGTCGTCCGCCGTTTGCCTCGCGGCCCTCGAAACGCCGGCGAGATTGTCTCGCCGGACCTGCGAGAGCACGTAGTCGACGAGGAAACCCAGGATCCCCCCGATGCCCGAGGCGATCACGGCCCGGAAGGTGGAAGTCTCGGTCGAGGCCCCGGACAGCGTGGCGATGGAGCCGACCAGCAAGAATGCCGTGCAGCCGACGATCAAGGTCCAGCTCTTCTTCGACATGGCTAGAGGATCACCCGCGCTGCCCTCGGGTCTCCAGACGCCACCTCGAGCGCCCAGGTTCCCAGATGAAATCGGATCGTCCTGCCTGCCGTGCCGCCGACGTCGGATGCCAGGACCGGGATCTTCGCACCGGCAAGCGCCGCCATGACGGCGTCGACGTTCCGCGCTCCAGGGGCCAATCCCGGCCCTGCGGACCGAAACATCCTGGCCCCGCCGGCAACCTTGGCAACCAGCATGGCAGGCCTGGCCCCGCGCTCGGTCAGGACATCGCGCAGGAGGGGCACTGCGGTATCTGCGAACTTGGCGGGTTGCGGGACCTCCTCGGCCGCCCGCGAGTCCGGAAGCAGCACATGCGCCATCGCCGCGATCTTGCGCCGCGGTTCGTACAGCACGATCCCCACGCACGAGCCCAGACCGGCGATGGCCAGCGTTGCAGCGGGGTCGTCGGAGACCGCCCACTGCCCCATGCCAACCATGATCACGAGCTCGGTCCGGATCGGCTCATGCGGTCCGGGAACCGCCGGGCGGCTGCCACAAGCCGATCGCCGCCAGCAGCTTGGGAAGCGTGTCGGGGGACAGGAACATCAGGAGATACCCCCTGAACGCGCCGTCACCCTCGATCAGCAGCTTGGTCTCGAGCGACAGGATCGTATCCGACGCCTCGGAAAGCTGGGCCACGATCCCGTCGAGGATCGCCGAGACCATGTCGTTGGCTGTCATGGGGGGCGAGGGCTGGAGCTTGAGGTGAGCGAGCTCGCCCATGGCGATGAGGTAGTTGGCAGTCAGGATGTTTCCCACCTCGGCCAAGGCGGATTCACCGATGGCGTCCACGGACGCAGAGGTGCCGAAAGGGCGGCCCATGAGGCGATCGACCATGGTTGCGGCCTCGGCTTGCGGCACGACGAAAACGATGTGGCCGTCGAGATCCCCGAGCATCTGCAGGTAGATGGCCCAGACCTGAGTCTCGGGTCCCCCGACCAGGTCGTTCACGGCCGAAAGCGGGATGACGCTGGCACCGGGGACGCTCATCCCCACGCGCCTTCGCACCATCTTGGAGAGAGCGGTCGCTGCATGCCCGGCCCCGATGCTTCCGATCTCGCGCAGGGCGTCGATCTGGATGGGGGTGAGCGTGGCCAGGTTCAGCAAGGGAAGGTCCTCGATCGAAAAGCGGGGGAAGAAGCGAGACACCCGACGGGGGGCGACAGCGGACGAAAAGGAAGCTCCCGGAACGAGAATGCAGGATTCACAGCAGGCCGGCCACGTCGAGAATGAGCGCCAGGCGCCCGTCGCCGAGGATGGACGCGCCGCTGACGTAGCGCTGGGGGCCCAGGAGCTTGCTGATGGGCTTGATGACGACCTCTTGCTGACCGAGCAGGTGGTCGACGACCAGCCCCCCCCGGCGGCTGCCCACGCGGACGACCACCACGGCGGACTCGTCGGTATCGTCGGGTTCGCGACCGTTCGACCCGGGCTCGGGGACCTCGAGCGCCGATTTGAGGTCCAGCAGGGGCAGGCTGCTGCCACGCAAGAGGGCCATGGCCTCGCCCTGGACCGATTGCACGGTCAAGTCGGCACGGTCGTGCGCGTCCTCGACGAAGCTGATCGGGATCGCGTAGATCTCGCCACGCACCTCGGTCAGCATGACCTGGATGATGGCCAGCGTGAGCGGCAACAGGAAGGTCACCTGGGTGCCCTGGCCGAGGGTGCTCGTGATATCGAGCGCCCCGCCGAGCGTGACGGTCTTGCTCTTGACCGCGTCCATTCCGACCCCGCGGCCGCTGATGTCGGTGGCCACGTCGCGGGTCGAGAAACCCGGCAAGAAGACGAGATCCAGTGCCTGCTTGTCCGACAACCGGCTCGCATCCTCGGCGGATATCAGCCCCTTCTCCATCGCCTTGCGCCGGAGCCGGTCGGAATCCATCCCGCGGCCGTCGTCCTGGACCTCGATGATGACGTGGTTCCCCTCGTGCCGGGCGCGCAGCCAGATCGTCCCGGTGGCGGGCTTGCCGAGGAGCTCTCGCTCGAGGGAGCTTTCGAGACCGTGGTCCACGGCGTTGCGCAGGAGGTGCAGCAGGGGATCGGCGATCTCGTCGATCATCAGGCGATCGAGTTCGGTCTCTTGACCCTCCACGACGAGCTGAACCTCCTTGTGGAGATCGCGGCTCAGATCGCGAACCATGCGGGGGAACCGGGAGAAGACGCGATCCACGGGCATCATCCGGAGCTTCATCACCACGGCGTGGATGTCGGTGATGACGGAGCCCACGTGACGGACGACCTCGTCGACGCCTTCGAGCCCCAGCTCGAGCGCGAGTTGCCCGAGGCGGGTCCGATCGATGACGAGCTCCCCGACCAGGTTGACCAGCGAATCGAGGCGATCCGTCGATACCCTCACGGTCGGGGCCACGCGCGCGGGGGCCGCGGACGAGCTGGCGGACTCTGGCCTGGGTGGGGCCGGGGCATCCGCCGCCAGCGCCACTTCCGGACGTCCCGTGATCGCCGAGCGTGGTGCGGGGACGCCCGGCACCTCGACCTGGGCCAGGACGGCAGATGCCTCTTCCGGGGGCTGCAGGGAGCGCTCCTGCCAGGAAGCCGGCTCGCCTCCCGCCAGGCGATGCATGGTGACGGCGACGATCTCCGAGATGTCCAGGGCCCGGGCACGAAGGACCTCATCGTCGTTCTGGGTGACCACGAGCAGGGAGAACTCCTCGCCGAAGCGTTCTTCCTCCAGATCCGGCACCGGCGGCGAGGCCTTGATGAGCTCCCCATCCTGCTCGAGGGCGTTGACCACCATGTAGGCGCGAACCCCCTTGAGCAGACACCCATCAGCGATCTGCACGCGTACCCAGACGGCACCGAAACCGCGGCTCTGCGCCTCGGCCACCACGGCCAGCTCGAACTGGTCGAGTTCGGGCCACGAGGCGATCTCTGCGCCGACTGACGCCTCTGGCCCGGCGAGTGGGGGCGGCTCTGTCGGTACCGCTTCGGCCAGCAACCGGGCGAGCAGATCCTTGACGTCGGGATCGGAGCGCTCCTCGGCGATGGCATCGATCATCCCGCCGATCGCATCCACGCAGCCGAACAGGGTATCGGACAGTTTCGAATCCAGCCCACGCTCCCCCTTCCGCAGAACCTCCAGGAGGCCTTCCATGTGGTGCGTGAGCTCGGTCAGCCCCGAAAACCCCATCGTGGCCGCCATCCCCTTGAGCGTGTGGGCGACCCGGAAGACCTCGTCGAGGGCGGGGCGATCGTTGCGATGGTTCTCGAGGAACAGGAGTCGCTCGTTGAGGAGCATGAGGAGGTCGCGCGCTTCGTCCAGGAAGATGCCGAGGTACTGCGAATGCTCCATCCGGTCAGGCCCGCTTTCGATAGAACGACGGGCAAACCGGCTGCAGACTGGAATCCGGCGGGGTCACGCGCTCGACATTCCCCAGGAAGAGGACGCCGTCAACGTCCAGTGCCGAGGACAGATGGCCATAGACCCTCGCCTTGCTGTCCTGGGTGAAGTAAATGGTCACGTTGCGGCAGAGAATGAGCTGAAATCTCCGCCCGTAGGGATCGGCCAGCAGGTCGTGCCGCTCGAACCGGGCGCGGTCGACCAGATCCGGCCGCAGCTGCAAGGCTCCGTCGCCGACGGGCTCGAAGTAGCGCCTGGCGTCACGCGCCGCCAGGCCCTTTTGCTCACCCGCGTCGAAGACCCCGGCTCGAGCGCGACCGAGCACCTCCGCGTCGACGTCGGTGCCGAGGAACTCGCAGCGCTCCAGCGCGCCAAGGCGATCGGCGACGATCATGGTCGAGTACAGCTCGGAGCCGACCGAGCAGCCCGCGCTCCAGATCCGCAAGCGCTGAAATCTTGCCAGCAGCTCGGGCATGACGACGCGGGCAAGATCCTCGAACCGCCCGGCATCGCGAAACCACTCGGAAACATGGATCGTGACACCCAGCGCGAACTCGCGCAGCTTGCGGGCGTCGGAGCGGAGCACCTCGAGATAAGTCGTCGGATCGCTCGCGCCCTCTTGCCGCATGAGCGTCAGTATCCGCCGCTCCATCTGACGATCCTGATACCCGGCCAGATTGACCCCGATAAGTTGCGAGACCTCTCGCTTGAAGGCATCGAGATCGCCGAGATCCTCAGGCAAGCGGCCCAGGTCGCCCGGCAATTGGCTAGACGCTGATGAGGCCAAGCGATCTCACCTCGGTGCTGGGTGGAATGACCTCATTGTAGGACATGACCTGGAGGTTCGGCAGCTTGCGCTCGATGAGGCGGCGAAAGACCAGGCGGACCTTGCTGCTGGTCAGGACCACGGGCTGGACGCCCTGGGCTCCTTGACGCTCGATGTGATCGTGGACGTTCTGCAAGATCTTGCTGGCCACGCCCGGCTCCAGGCTGACGAAGGCCCCCTGATCGGTCTGCTGGATCGAGTTGGACAGGAGCTGCTCGAGCTGCGGGTTGAGCGTGAGCACCGGCAGCGTGCCGTCGGGGGCGAGGTTGGCCTTGCAGATGCTGCGGGCGATGACGGGGGGATAGCCTTCTGTCTGCATGCCGATCATGGGTGCAGAGAGCACCGCAGCCTCTACCAGTGCAGGCTTGGCCTTCAGTGCACGCAGCAGGATATGACCACCCATGGAATGCGCGAGGGCAATGATGGGACCCTGACCGAGGGGGGACACCACCTGGTCCATGAACGCGGCAAGATCCGCG
>JAJYIO010000069.1:0-4538 GCA_021790035.1 bacterium
ATCCGCATCGCTCCCCGGCTCGGGAGACCGGAGCGACCCTGCTCCACAGCAGCAGCCGAATCTGAAGGACTCCGGCCGGTGCGGCGAAGAGAATCAGCGGCCGCAGGCTGAACCGGAGGGACCGGAGAAAGAGCACCAGCTTCCCGACGAGGCCGAGGTGCAGCGCGCACAGGGCGCAGACGGGGGAGTAATCGACCGCCTCACGGCAGCACGTGGCGCACAGGCTCACTCCCTCGACGGGTACGGACAACGAGCCCCCACTTTCCTGGTGTGACTGCAAGATACGGACCAGCCGCCTGCCGCATGCCCCCCAGGCCCGGAGGACCCGAGGTTGCGCGCAAGATAGGCCAGGAAGTGCGCTGAAGCGGCCCGGGCTTCTTTCGTACCGCGGTACGTCGTTCCGTGGTATGTTGACAGTATGAAGGTCGACAAGCTGAGCGTATCCTTCGATCCGGAACTCGGCGATGCTATTCGCAAAGCCGCCAAGCGCAATGGCCGCGGCCTTTCTGGATGGCTGGCGGAGGCGGCGGCGGCCAAGCTTCGTGCCGAGGCCCTGGCAGATTTCCTCGAGGGCTGGGAAGCCGAGCATAGCCCTCTCACCGCCGCGGAGCTCGCAGCGGCGGCCAAGGAACTGGGTCTCTCGAGATCCGCGCCGGTCGATCCAGCAGCATGAGTGCGCTGGTACTCGACGCCGGAGCCTTCCTGGCGGCCGAGCGTGGCGATCGCGCCACGATCGCCATGCTGCAGGTAGCGCAGCGCGCCGGCCTCGAGCTGCGCAGCACCGCTGCAGTCGTCGCGCAGGTCTGGCGCGACGCGGCCGGGCGTCAAGCCAATCTTGCCCGGCTGCTCAAGGCGGTCGACGTCAAGGCTGTCGATGAGCGGCTGGGTCGAGATGCCGGCGTTTTGCTCGGCCGAGCGCATAGAGACGACGTGGTAGACGCTACAGTCGTGACCGTGTCGGCCATCGGCGACCGCATCTTGACGAGCGATCCGGGCGACCTCGGCCCCCTGGTCGCGGCCGCAGGCCGCTCGGTCCTCGTGGTGCGCTGCTGAGAGGGCGCTCCGTCGAGATGAGCCGCCCAAGGTTGCCGAAGGCTAGGAGTCTGTCGGAGAATCGCCAAAATCGGCTTTTGGGGTCGATTTCGGGGGCTCGGATCACCCGAGGCGGATCTTCCGGGGGCCTTCCTGGCGATCCTCCAGCAGAACAACTGTTCAGGAAGATCTTTCGGGGATTGTTCCGACAGACTCCTCGGCCCAATCTTTCTCGCCCAGTCCCCGGCCACGGTCATGAATCGGGAGGTGCCCTCGACGCAGAGGCTCCCCTCGACGGGATCGAACGCCGTCCCGAGGGCGCAGCTCCACAGCCAAAGCAAGTACTGCAGTGCGGCTGCCACGACAACGAAGACCATCAGCGGCCGGCGGCTGAAGCGCAAGAACCGCAGGAACCGTGAGAGCCGCCCGACGGGATCGAGGCGCAGCGAGCACCTGGCGCATACAGCAGAGTAATCGACCAACTCGCGTTGGCACCTGGAGCATGGCCTTGGGCTGGCAATGGGTACGTGCAAGGAGCGCCCCCTTTTCTCGAGATACGACGGAATGCCGACCGACCTCCTGCGGGGGGTGAGGGCGGTCCGGCCGGACGTCCCAACGGCCCCAGCTCCCCTAGCTACAGCCGGATGTTGGCTACGGTCGTCAGCCAACCGATAACGACAACGACAAGGATGACGAGGTATGGGACGCAGTAAATGACATAGGACCAGGCTGGCATACCTGGGGTACGTACAATCGCCCACAAGGTGGAGACGGTCATGAGCCCGACGAAAATCCAGGTCGCTGCCCAACCGGCGCGGCCATAGGTCCGCCGGTAACGCCCGACGTCGATGTCGTCTCGTCCCAAGATGCTCAGAAGCGCCCGGTATACCGCCACAGGAACGCGACCCGCAAAGATAGCAGCCATTACGAGCAGGGATGCACGAACGGGATAGGCGAAGATCGAAAAATCACGCCAGTTGGTGGGATCGAGAAGGCAAAAGGATAGGGTGGCGGCGAGGAGCAGGGAGAAGAAGGCCTCAGCGAGAAAGCCGGCGAGGGTCGAGAAATACGGCGTCTTCGGCGCGCTCACGCCACCGCCACCCGCTGCTGCCCAGGCTCAAAGGCTTTGCAAAGGAGGGGCCGGGGCCCCGGCGGAGCCCCAAGCCAGCCTTGCCAGCCCGGAATCGCGCCCTGGGGCCTGCCTCCCCACCGTCCCTTGGCGGGCGAGGGTGTGGCAGAAGGGCTTACGGACGCCATCAGCCCGGCACGCATGCGCCGCCTCCCCCAAAGGAGCCAAGGCTCGCATGCGGCAGCCAGATCTCGCCCGGCGGGCAGGGGCCCGCATATGGGGGTAGGGTTGGCGTGGGCGTCGGGGCCGGAGTCGCGACCACGAGCTGGACGTCCTCCGCGCTATCCGGTCCCGAGGGCAGGACCGGCGTGACCAGGGCAATGTGGCTGTCGTCCACCTGCCGGATGAAGCCGAGGGCCGTCTGGCCGTCCACGGTCATCTTCACCCGGACCTTGCCCGCACGGGTCGGCACGCCGCCGACGATCACCTCCTGGCCCGGGATGGCCGAGGCGGATGCGAGGCTGACTTGGCTGAGGTCCAGGGAATCGCTCAGCGCGAAGACCGAGAAGGGGGGATCCTGCCCCAGCTCCTGCACATAGTACGGCTTACTGAGGAGAGCCTCAAGGCCGTCGGTACTGCCCGCGACGCCGCCCGTCGAGGCGGGGTCGGCTACAGCGCCGGCCGGGGCCGAGTCGACCAAACCGCCGGTCTCGCCGGCCGGTGGCGGCGTGACGAAGCTCGACGGCCTCCCGGTGAGCCCGGGAAGGCGCAGCGTTCCACAGCCTTGCATGGCGACGACAGACAATGCCGATCCGATGGCCAAAGTGGTCCTCAGGCGATTCATTCCCGGTATCCTCGTTCGCAATCGTGAAGCTTGGGGCGGCAAGGGTGCAGGGAAGGCGCTTCGATGTCCCAGGGCCCTTTTTCTTATCCACGCGGCCGGCTCAGCTGTCCTGGCATCAATGGTTCGGCCTTCCCAACACGCCGTCACGGCTGCCCGGGCTTGGCCCTGGTCCCGGAGCTAAGAAAGGCGCGAAGATCGTCGGCAGCAGCGCACATCGCCGCCTCATCGCCGCCAAAGCGGAGGATGACGGGATAGAGCCAGCCGCGAACCCTCACCGACGTCCAGTAGTCGCCGTGGGCGGCTCCCTCCCTTATGCCAGCGATCCGATCTTGATGAACGACACGGAGCCGATCCCGCTCGGTGTCGAAAAGCAGAAGCTCTCTGTCGAGAACGGCGACCATTGGCGCGCAATTGGTTATCCTAGCCTTCGCAGAGTCGAAGACCACCTGTGCGTCCTTTAGCGCCAAGCGCTCCTGGGCCTTGCGCAGAATGGCGTATAGGATCAGTACGGCCGTGCCCTCGATGCAGAAGACGCCGAGGCCCGGATTGAACGCGGCTCCGAGGGTCCTGCTCCAAAGCAGCAGCAAGTATTGAAGTACGGCGGCCACGGCGGCGAAGACCATCAGCTGCCGGCGGCTGGACCTCAGGAACCGGAGAAAACGCAGGAGCCGCCCGGCAGGATTTAGGCGTAGCGAGCACGCGGCGCAGATGGCCGAGTAGTCGACCGTCTCGCGAAGGCATCTGGAGCACAGCCGTGTGCCGGCGCCGTGAACGGACAAGGAGCGCCCCCTTTCTGATGTGACGGCAGGGTACCGGACAGGCGCTTGCCCCATTGGGGCGGGGAAGACCGTTCGGATATCCCCGGAATCGCACCGTCCTCGAGCCTCCAGCGCCCCTGCGCTAGGACCGCACGTTGGCTACGGTCGCAAGCCAGCCTACGATGGCACCGAGAGGGAAGAGGAGGTACGCGGCAAAGTAGAGGACATACGCCCAGGCGGGCTCACCGGGAGTGCGGACAATGCCCCAAAGAGCGGAGACCCCATACAGGCCAAGGAAGATCCAGGTTGCTGCCCACGCCGCACGGCCGTACGTCCGCCGGTAGCGCTCCGCGTCGATATCGTCCCGTCCGAAGAGGCTCAGCAGCAGCCGGAACAGCGCGACGGGGGCCCTTCCCACGAGCGTGGCAGCGATCGCGAGCTCCGAGGCGCGGACCGGGTAGGCGAAGACAGAGTACGCCCCCCAGCCCTTGTGGCCAAACGCGATGGCAGTCATCAGGGTGGCCACGGCGATCGAGAAGAACGCATCGAGGAGGAAGCCGGCGAGGGTCGAGAGATAGGGGGGCTTCGGCGCGCTCATCCGATCACCTCGGGGAGCCCGTTCGGGAGACTGCGTGCGGGAAGTCCAAAGAGCTTACCGGCACCCTGGCCCCTCCACCCGGGGGAACATTTCGGTCCCACCGCCTTGCCTAAAGAGCACTCGAGCGCGCCTTGGCGCGGCGAGGCGAGGCCACAGAGAGGCCGCAGGCCGTGGTCCGAGGAAGCCATGCTCACCAGTTATCCGGGACGCATATGCTGCCCCCGCCAAAGGACCCGA
>JAJYIO010000069.1:4548-9126 GCA_021790035.1 bacterium
CCCGGAGTCCGGCGGAGACGTGGGCGTCGGCGACGGCGTGGGGGTCGGCGAAACAACGGTGACGGGCTGCTGGCCCTTGACCTGCTTCTCCCCGAGGGCACAGTCGAGCCTGAGCGTAGCCTGCCCCGGGCCTTTAGCGTCGTAGATGTGGTCATCGGAACCGTCGATAGCGGCGACCGTCACTGGGTCTACGTCCGCGTAGCATCTATCCCAAGACGTCACGTCCGATTGATAACGGATCGGGGGGATCGAAATAGACCCGATCCGCAAGCCCCCTGGAAGCAGAGAAAGGTCGGCGGCGATTTGGACCGCAGACCCGGCGGCGTTGAGAGTCACGGCGAGCCTTCCCGGTAGGTCTGCCACGATCCGAGCCTTGACGATGTTGAAGAGGTACGGGTAGTTCACCCCTTTGCCGATATTTCCCACGGCATCGAACCCATTCACGACGCCGCGGAGGTTCGCCACTCCTATCCCGGCGAAGAGGAGGCTCGCCGCGTCGAAAACGTCCACTGGAGCGCTACTCGAGTCGAAGCTGGCGATGGCATCGTTCCAGACTCCCACCCTCTCGGTCGTGAGATTGAGTACGTTGTCGGCGGTGAAGGTCAGGCCGACTGGATTTTCGGGAAGGAGAACCCTTTGGAGGTTGACTGACAGGGAGAACTCGCCGAGCCCGATGGCGGGAATCAGGGTGACGAGGGGCGGGAGCTCCTTGTTCCAGGCGAGGAGAGTGTCCACGGTTCCGGCCGCGGCTTCGAACCCTTTTATCACTGCGTTGTCCTCGGTGGCGGCGGCCCCCTCCTGCTGGTAGAGGAGGGAGTCGAGCTGTGCGGCCGCGATGTGCAGAGTCGCCCAGGGCTGGTCCTGCACGCTGTAAAGCGACTGGGTCGTCATCCCCGTCGAGGCGCTGTCGGTCGCCGTGATGGTGACGAGATTGGCCGAGCCCGGCGAGGTCATGAGGTTGATCGCGTTTTGCATGGCGCTCTGGAGGCCAGCTGAGGCCATGACGCGGTTGAGGGTATCTTTGTCGACCTGGCCCACCGTGTAGCTCGCCGGCATCTGTGAGAGCATGGCCTCGATGGAGTTCGGGTTGTCGGGGCCAGCCAGCACGTCGGCGAAAGCGTCGCCGACAGGCCCGAGGTGCAGCTTCTGTGTCGCCGCGACCTCCGAGGCGATCATCTCGTCCGACACGTCGCCAGCCGGCGGCAGAGGCTGGACGTGCAGCATCAGTGGCGCCGCGTCCTTGCCGCGCACCGAGACCACGAGCTGGACGGCCTCCGCGCTGTCCGGTCCGGACGGCAGGACCGGCGTCACCAGCGCGATGTGGCTGTCGTCCACCTGCCGGATGAAGCCGAGGGCCGTCTGGCCGTCCACGGTCATCTTCACCCGGACCTTGCCGGCACGAGTCGGCACGCCACCGAGGATCACCTCCTGGCCGGGGATGGCCGAGGCGGATGCGAGGCTGACTTGGCTGAGGTCCAGGGAATCGCTCAGCGCGAAGACCGAGAAGGGCGGGTTCTGGCCCAGCTCCTGCACGTAGTACGGCTTGCTGAGCAGAGCCTCGAGATCGTCCGCAGCGCTCGACGAGCCCCCGGTTGAGGCAGGGAGGTCGCCCGTCCCGATTGCGGCCGGGCCGCTCGTACCGCCCGCCACCCCCTCCGGGGGCGGTGTGACGAAGCTCGACGGCCCCCCGGTGAACCCGGGAAGGCGCAGTGTTCCGCAGCCCTGCATGGCGACGACAGACAATGCCGATCCGATGGCCAAAGTGGTCCTCAGGCGATTCATTCCCGGTATCCTCGTTCGTATTCGTGAAGGTTGCGGCAGCTAGGGCAGATGGACTTCGCGGACGCGATCGTTGTCCGTGTCGCAGACGGCCAGATCGCCAGGGCCCAGGACGATGAGTCCGGCGGGATGGTCGAACTCCGCCAGGGCTCCCGGCCCGTCGTAGTTCCCCGACCAGCCGCTGCCCGCGATCGTAGTGACCTCGCCGCTCGGGTCGATCTCGCGGATATCGTTGTTGTTCGTGTCGCTGACGAAGAGGTTGCCGCTGGCGTCGACGGCGATGCCCATCGGACCGTCGAAGCGGGCGCTGGCACCGTTGCCGTCGGCGTCGCCGTACTGGCCGTTGCCGGCGATGGTCTGGACGACACCGGCCAGCGAGACCCTGCGGACGCAGTGGTTGCCCGTGTCCGCCACGTAGATCGCGTTGCTCGAGGGGTCGAAGGTCAGCGCCGCCGGCGCGTCGAACCGCGCCGCGGAGCCCACGCCGTCAGTCAGGCCAGCCTGGCCCGGGCTGCCGGCCAGGGTCGTCACGCTGCCGCCGGGCGCGATCACGCGGATGCAGTCGTTGCCCGTGTCGGCGACATAGAGGTCACCGGTGGCGTCCATCGCTACGCCCATCGGCTCGTCGAACTGCGCTGCGGCGCCGAGCCCATCCGCGTACCCTACGGTGCCTCCCGCCACGGTCGTGACGGCCTCGGTGCTCGCGTCGATCCTTCGGATGGCGCTGTTCTGGGTGTCGCAGAGGAAGAAATCGCCCGCTGCGTCGGCGACGATCCCGGTCGGCTCGTCGAACTGTGCTGCCGTGCCGATCCCGTCGAGCAGTCCAGGCTCGCTCCCGGCCACGGTGTCGACCCCCATCTCGAAGGGATCGACGCTGCGGACCAGCGAGTTACCAGAGTCCGAGATCGCCAGGCCCCAAGGTCCGGCTGCCAGATCGAAGGGCTGATCGAACTGCGCCAGGACGCTTGCCGTGGCGCCGGTCGAGTCGACTTCTACCCAGCCGCCGGGTGTGGCCAGGCCATCGGCGCTCCCCTGGCTGCTTCCCGCCAGCGTCGACACGAGCCACGGCGTCGAGTAAAGGGCCGTCGCCGTCGGCGGCGGGCCCGCCGCGGCCCAGCCGTGGTAAACGATCCCTCCCGGTTTTACGGCAAGGCTCCCGGAGGCCGACCCGGAGAAGACCTGGTCCTCGAGGGTCACCGCGAAGGTGGCAGGGTAGCTCTCCTGGCCGTGGCCGACCGGGATGTCGGTAAATGAGGCCGAATCCACGCTGATCTGGGCGTCCGGGTTCCCGGCGACGGCCCCGAAGGCGTACGCTCGCACCCGGTAGACGGTATCCGGCGCCAGATTGGACAGGGTGACGGGCACCGAGACGGATGCCCCGGGAATGTCCACGGCCACGGGCTGGCCGGCATCGTTCACCACGGCCTGCTCCGCGCCTCCCGTGACGGTGAACAGCTTGAGCGTCAGGTGACTGACGCTTGCTGCGGTGAACGGCGTCACGAGGGTCTGGGTGGCATAGCCGGCCACGCGGATCCTCGGGGTGAGTCTCAGTGCGACCCTTGACGCTGCCTGGGTACGCGTGCTCAGGCCAGCAGCGGGGGACTGGCCGCAGCCGGGGGCGGTGGCCGCCAGCAGCAGCGCGCCGAGGGCTAGGGGAGCGATGCGCCCTACTTTCATTTGCGGGGAATCCTTCTACAAGACGATCGAAGCGCCAGTGGGCACTAGGTCGTCGGCGAGGGCGAGTCGGTGGCGTCGGAGCTCGGGCTCGGCGATGGTGCGAGCACCGTGATCGCCACGGGCCCGCTCGGTGGCAACACGGTGCCGTCGACGACGTTGATCCCACCGGTCGCCACGCCGCTGAAGACCACATCCTGCAGCTGCACGGTCAGCGTGACCGGGGCCAGCACGTCGTCGTCGCCGACCGTGAGGGTCGTCTGCGACTGGGCGTCGACGCTGATCAGGTTGCCCTCGGCGTCGAAGGCCTGGCACAGGACCGTGTAGGTGGTGTTCGGGGCGAGGTTGGTCAGCGTGACGACCTGACCGATCTCTGCCTGAGGCACGGTCGTGGAGGCGTTCTCATTGCCCGCGGCATCCGTGACCGTGAGGGTCACGTGGTCGACATCGGCAGCGGTGTAGGGCGTGACGACCTCCTGGGTCCGGTACCCGGCGGTCTTGATCTCAGGACGCACCGCGACGGACAGCGCGTGCCGGGCGCTGGCCTGCGCAACGGCCGGGCCAGCGTGGGACAGGGCAGCGGGGGCGGCGCCGCAGGCGGCCAGGGCGGCCGAGCTGACGAGCACCGAGGCGGCAATCCAGATTTGGCGTTTCATCGTAGAACCTTTCGTTTTGAGCAAGAAGGTAAGTTGACGGGCCGGTTGCAGGCGGAGTTCACCGCGAAGCGCCCGATGCGGACCGCAGGAGCGTCCGGCCCAGGGCGGGCAGCGGTACCATGACGAGTTCCAGGGCCTACTGGACGCTCACGTCGTCCTGGTAAAGCCGGGTGGGTGCGGTGGGTCCGAGCGTGAACGTGATCGAGCTGCCGGGATGGTCGAAGGGCCCCATCGCCGTCTCGGTCGCGCCCGGCGTCCAGGCCTGCAAGGAGAGGTAGTCGCCAAAGTCGCCGTAGGATCCCGAGGCACCCGGCAGCCCCCACTGCACCTCGAAGCTGCCGTATGGGCTGGTCGGGGGCTGCACGGTGAGGGTCCATACCGAGCCTGGAGTCGCGCCGGCGACCGAGTCGATCGTCACGAAGCTGGACAGGCGCAGGCCTGCGGCGTCGACCGTGCCATCGTTCATGAA
>JAJYIO010000070.1 GCA_021790035.1 bacterium
CTGCTGGAGGGGGCTACGCAGCAGCTTGCCCGCAGCGGGGGGCGAGTTTGAGAGGGGCGAAGGGCCCCTCTCAAGTCACTGCCGGCGCAGCCGGAGAGAAGAGTTTCTTGTGAGCGCGATACCGGGCGTGGAATCGTTCAAGGTCATCGGGGCGTCCCCCGCTCGCATCGATGGCCCCGAGAAGATCACCGGGGCGGCCCGGTATGTCGATGACCTCGACTTCGGGCCCGATCTGTTACACGGGGCGATCGTCGAGAGTCCCCACCCCCATGCGCGCATCGTTCGCATCGACACCAGCGCGGCCGAGCGGGTGCCAGGCGTCGTCAAGGTAGTGACCGGCAAGGACTTTCCCTACAAGTTCGGCCTGTACATGCAAGATCGCCACGTCTTTGCCCAGGATGTCGTCCGGTTCGTGGGCGAGCAGGTGGCTGCCGTCATCGCGAGAACCCCGCAGATCGCCAAGCGCGCCGCCCGGCTCGTGAACGTCGAATACGAGCCGTTGCCCGCGGTCCTGGATCAGGTGGAGGCTTTGTCGGACAGCTCCCCGGTTCTCCACCCCGATCTGGCCGGTTACCACCACGTGCCGTGGTTCTTCCCCGAGGCGGGCACCAACATCGCCCACTGGCGCAAGATTCGCAAAGGCGACATGGATCAGGGCTTTGCCGAGGCGGATCTGGTACTCGAAGACACCTATCGTGTCCCCCGGTATGCGCATTGCGCCATCGAGCCGCACATCGTGGTCGGGTACCAGGAGCTTTCCGGCCATCTCACGGTCTACGCTTCCTCGCAATCGCCTTTCACGCAGCGGAATGGCTTTGCGCAGGCCCTGGCACCGCTAGGACTCTCCCACAAGGACATTCGCGTCGTGGCGCCCTACGTCGGCGGCGGATTCGGCGGCAAGGCCGGCGTCACCATGGAGATCCTCGGGGCCGTCCTGGCGACCGTGGTCAAGGGCCATCCGATCAAGCTCCGCTGGACGCGAGAGCAGGAATTCTGCAACACCTACCAGCGCGTCGGCCTGGTCGCCAGGCTCAAGGTAGGCGTCAAGCGCGACGGGACCATCACGGCGATGGAGCACAGCATGCGCTGGGATGCCGGCGCTTACGTCGAGTACGGGGCCAATGTCGTCAACGCCGCGGGTTTGTCGGCAACCGGCCCGTACCGGGTGCCGAACGTCAAGATCGATTCGGTGTGCATCTACACGAATCTGCCGCCCTGCGGAGCTTACCGGGGCTTTGGCTATCCCGAGTTCCTGTTCGGCGTCGAGTCGCACATGACGCGGATCGCCCAGCAACTCGGCATGGATCCGGTCGAGTTCCGCCGCAAGAACGCGATTCGCGAGGGCGACACGCTGCCATACGGCGCCGCCATGAATCCCAACGGCCTCATCGAGGCCATCGATCGCGTCGCCGCCGAGATCGGCTGGGGCAAGCCCGCCGAGCCCACCCGTCCGCGCCGGGCGGCGGGCAAGGGTTTCGCGCTGCTATGGAAGGCCCCGGCCATGCCGCCCAACGCCGCATCGAGCGCCTTCTTGAAGTTCAACGAGGACGCGAGCATCAACATCCTGGCCTCGGGAATGGAGATCGGCCAGGGCTACCTCACGGCGATGGCCCAGATCGCCTCCGAGATCCTGGCGGTTCCGGTCGCCAAGATTCGCGTCGAGACGCCCGATACCGACCGTTCGGCCTACGAGTGGCAGACGGTGGGATCGCACGTCACCTGGGGCAGCGGCAATGCCGTCAAGAAGGCCGCCATCGAGGCTCGAGACAAGATCTTCGACACCGTGAGCCGGGCGCTCGGCCTCGAGAAGGAGACGCTCTACCTCGAGGACGAGAAGGTCAAGTGCCGTACGTGGCCCAGCTGGGAGCTCCCGCTGGCGGATTTCATCATCAACGGCATCCAGGGCGAGGGCGGGTACTTCCGCGGTGGCCCCATCCTCTCGAGCGGCATGTTCATGCCCGAGTTCACCAGCGCCGCCAGCGATCCCGCAACGGGTCAGGGCGGGCACCCCAACGTACACTACACGGTCGGAGCTGCCGCCGCCGATATCGAGATCGATCGCCAGACGGGACGGATCCACGTCAACAAGGTCGCCCTGGCGGTCGACGCGGGCAAGGCGATCAATCCCACGCTCGTGCGCGGGCAGGTCACGGGCGGGGTCGTCCAGGGCCTGGCCACGGCCCTTTATGAGGAAATGCGCTACGACGGCAACGGACGCCAGCTCAACCCCAACTTCACCGATTACAAGCTGCCCACGGCCATGGACACACCCGACGAGATCGTCCCGATCCTGGTCGAGGTACCGCAGCCCGAGGGTCCGTTCGGGGCCCGGGGGATCGGCGAGCAGACGATGATCCCGATGGCGCCCATGATCGCCAACGCGGTTGCCGATGCCGTGGGCGTCCGGATCCGCTCGATGCCCATCACGGCCGAGAAGGTCGCCCTGGCGATGACGCGCGGCGAGGACTTCGTCCAGAACTGGCCCCCCGGGAATTGACCTGTTTTCGGTGGAGCGGGCTCCTCTGCGCGTCAGCCGCCCGCGGTGCGAGCTTGGGGAGCTGCCAGTGGCCACCGGGAACCATGCCGTCGTCCTCGAATGCGACGCTGCCAGCCTTGGCATCGGGTGCGGCGATTCCCAGCAGGAGCAGCGCAAGGACAACCGACCTCACCTTGGCGACCCTGCGAAGGATGCCGACGAGCCTCGCTTGGCTCGGATGACCAGGCACTTGCCTTTGCCTCCTCGAGATCAAGTTTAGCCACTTGAGGCTCTTGCGATTGTACCCGAGACGCCTTTTATGCTCCTTCGTCACTTGCCGGCAAAGAAACTTCATCTAGCTTCAGGACAACTTTACCCAGAACGGGAAATCAAACCGGGAGAGCGACCATCTGGCTCTTACTGAATACGAGCGGTCAGGTTCTGGCGATCACGGCGATAGACGACTCCAGCTCGCCCGAGCAGGTCGACGACCCGGTGAATCAACGCCGAAACCATTCCTCATCAGGCCGGGTCACGCGATGGCGGCCCACCAGTAATTCTTGTAACGACATCGGGGGCTATCTGGAGGCGATCGATGGCCCTGCAAGCCAGAGACACGGCAAGAAGACGAGCCGGTATGATCGGCGGGTAGGCATCAGGGGTAATTGCGTGAAGATTCGGACCAACATCCTTACAGCTTTCTTCGTCGTGTTCGCTTCGATGGGTGGAGCGTGCCTGCTGGCCTTACACGGCATCGGGCAGCTCCGGCAGGACGCCAAGGTAGCCCTCGATGCGGATGATCTGGTCCTGTCCACGGTGCAGGTCCAGCAATTCCTTACCGATGTCAGCGCAACCCATCAAACCGACGGGTTCAACGACGCCCAGCACTGGGCTGACGAATTCGCCAAGACGACCCGGGATCTGCAGACGCTCCTGCCCGGCGATCCCGTCCTCGCCACCCTCCAGCCGACCTTCGACCCCTTCTACAGCGTGGGCAAGAAGATGGCCAATGCTTACCTTTCCCAAGGCCGGGCCGCCGGCAACTTCCTGATGAAGGGCACCCCGCAGCAGCCGGGCTTCGACGGGCTATCCGACCAGATCTCGGCCAAGGTCGATCTGGTTCGCAACGCGGCGGTCAAGAGGCTCCGAGGCCAGCAAACGTCCGAGACGGACATCGTCCTCCTGGTCGTCCTCCTGGCAGCCATCTTCTCGGCCGGCATTGCCTTCTGGTTCGCCGACTCGATCGTGAGGCCGCTGCGCAACCTCAAGCAAGCCGCAGAGGGAATCATCAAGTCGGTGGAGGCGATGAACAAGATGACCCGCGAGGTCTCGTCGGCCGCAGACGAGCAAAGGAAGGGCGGGCAGCACATCGCCGAGAGCGTCGAGGGAATCAATCGGAGCGCCAAGGAGGCGGCGGCTTCGGTCGCTCAGATCTCCCACGCGACGGGCGGTCTCCAGTCTCAGGCCCGCCAGCTGGTCGAGGCCGTGTCCCTCTTCAAGCTCAGCGACGGCGCAGAGGGTTCCGTTTAGAGCGTTCCCGGCTTGATCTGATCGGGACCTCGGCGCAGGCCCCGATCAGATCTGCGGCGTCTCTGAATCGGGCTCCGACATGCCGTAGGCCTCGCGCAAGACCCGATCGAGCTCCTGTCCGAAACTGGTGCCGGCGTGGGTCTTGAGGGCCTCCATCACGTCAGGGGCCAGGCGGACGGAGATCTGCTTGCGCGCGCGATCTCCCAGCGAGGGTCGGCCGACCTTCCCCTTGTCGAACGAGGCGTCCATGACCGGTCCTTACCCAATTTGTGTGATACGCAAACTTATCGCGAATAAATGTAGTGCGAAAAACTTCCTTGAGGATTTCCGTATCACGCAAATCGTATAAACTGGACAGGTGTTGCACGGGGGCGCTATCGAGGGAGGTATCCGGGACCATGTACGTGCTGAGGATCGGCGGCCAGGCGATCGAGGTCTCTGACTGGAGCCAGGGCATCAAGCGGGCCCGCGACTTCCATACGGACGCGGAGTATGCCAAGAGCATGCTGGGCGACTACCAGTTCAGCGAGCTGGGCCAGGGCGCGATCGGCCTTCCGATCTGGAGAGCTGCAGGTCGCGCTGCCAAGGTCGTCGGGATGGTGGTCCGCTACTAGGTTGAAACTTCGATCCGCCATCGGACAGATCGGGAAATTCGAGCAAGACGTCAGCGAGGCTGGTTCCGCGAGCCAGGAGGGTCAGGACCTCGATCAAGCGGCGTACTTTGTCAGCCTCAGCCGACTGCGACATCGGTCCAGAACTCAGAGAGCCGTGATTTCAGGTTGTGCCCGAACATCTTCATGCCGCGGCCATCTCGAGCACCACGTCACGAAATGCCCGAAAGCTCGGCGACGTGTTTCGATCCGGGACCATCTTGGGCCCAACCGCCCGTGCCAGTTCGGCCTTGCGCAGCCCTCCTTCGAAATATCCCGCCCGCTGCAGCACTCTCTCAAGGGCCTCCCAGGTGCCCCCTGAAATCGAGTCGGGATCGCGGTACCGCCATTCGAGATGCGCAGAAACTCTCGGATAAGCGCCTCTCACGGCTTGCCAATCCCCGAAGTACCAGGCCTCGAGCTCCTCGACCACGATGCGGTTTGCGACGTGGAAGCTCCCACCCCCGGCAGAAGAACGGGTCAAGATGCCGGCGCGTTCGGCCATGCCGTCCAATCTCGCCTTCAGCCACAAGCAATCGTCGTCGTCTCGGTCCACGAGCACCACGACTCGTCCCTGTTCCCCGAGCCAATTTCGGTAGCCATTGAGGCGGCCGGGGAGGCGATCGATCAACTCGTCCTTGCACTGATGCGCATGGATAACAAACGACCGGTCGCCGACTAGCTTGGGCAGTAGCTGTTGCAGTAGCACCTCCGCCGAGTACTCCTCGACCAGGAATTCGAGGTGCGAAATGCTCATCGCCCTGGCCCCGGACTTAAGGGTGCGCCCTGGTTTACGAGTGGATCGCCGGCGCCGAGGCGGCCTTCCAACCAGAGGTGACCCAGAGACGCGCCGGCAGCCATGAATTCCTGCACGCCGTCAATGTCGGCGGCTCGGAGGGCCTGGGTGTATCCATGGTCGTCCCGGTAGAGGACACGGACCTCCTCGGGGCGCAGGCCGTTGAGGAAGAACGGCGAGTGCGTGGTTGCCAGGATTTGCGAACGCACCGTCGCGGCCCTGCACTCCTCGGCGAGCTCGGGCAAGAGCCGTGGATGTAAAAAGTTCTCGGGCTCCTCGATACCGATGAACTGTGGCGGGCTCGGGTGGTTCAATACCGTCAGGTAGGCCAACAGTTTTAGTGTGCCGTCCGAGGCAAACCGCGAGAGAACCGGCTGCTCGAACGGCGCGTCTTTGATCTGCAACAGCAAGCGGCCGTCCGGCATGGCTTCAGACAAGACTTTCTCGAGTCTTGGGACACGACGGCGAAGCAGGTCGAAAATCGCCTCCAGCTGCTCCGGATGTTGCTCATTGAGGTACTGGATAACGTTGGGGAGGTTGTCACCGGTCTTGCTTAGCCGTTCCTGGGGGCCGGCTTCCGGCTGCCCCCGGGTGTCGTCGATTGAGAGATAGGAGACGTACCAGTCCGTGATGAACTCACGCAAGGCGGCGACGCGAGGATGCTCCGCCAGCTGCCCAAGGGTGCTCACGGCGATCAAGTCGGGAGATCGGAGAGGCTTCTCGACCCTCTGATCGCTCTCATCCGGCATCTCACCTGTGACGACTCTCCCTTGGCCGTTCTTGTAGTCAAGGAAGCGGAAAGGACGGCCCCGCTGGCCGCGCTTCCACTGGAGCCACTCTTCGGCCACGGTCGGCCCCTTGGCGCCTTCTGCAATTGCCAGGTGGTACGTGATGACGGGCTGCCCGAGCTGCTCGCGGTACTTGATCTCGATCGTGACGGGCCCATCCTGCCCTCGGGTTCGAAGTTCTTTCCCCTTCCCGCGTCGATCCCAGGCGTGTCGAAGGCCGAACTGGAAGCACTCGGACAAGAAGTTGAACACGTCGAACACCGTCGACTTGCCGCTGCCGTTGGGCCCGAGCAAAGCCGTGAGCGGCGTCAATTCCTTGAACTCCACGCTCCGCAGGGCTCGAAAATTCTCGACGCGGAGGTACTCGATCCGCGGTGGCTTACGATTCGGTGCTACTTGCATGGAGTCTCCAGGGGCAGGACGGGGAGAGTTTTCATCAAAGCGCCTCGGCGACCTGGCGCTCGGCGTCGGGGACGGGGAATTCGCCGGCTGTAAACGATGTGGCCACGCTCTGGCCGGCGCCTTGCGCCGCCGGGACCCTTTTGGAGGCTGTTCCTTTCCTTGCCATGCTTCCCCTCGGGGCTCGAAGCCCGCCTACGACGCCAGTTCGTTCCATTGTATCAAGGTCGAGCGGGACCCGAGCCAGGCAGCGTGCTCCTCGAGATTTAACCGCCCGCCCCGGTACTGAGCCAGTATCGACCAACGGCCTCTTGGACTTTGAAGGTAAGCGCTCCATTATCCAAGGGCCGCTTATCTCATCCAGAGAGCAGGCTCACCGATCGCGACGCCGCGCCTGCCAATCCGGGCTCAAGAAGCTCGTTTGCTCCCGGCCTCCGCCCGTCAGCCTTCTTTCAGTGGGATTGGGTCTAAACGGGCTGGCCGTATAGGATTTCCCCGCGTTAGACTGTCCTTGGGCTCGCCCGGGAGGTTCCATGTCGCTCGCCGCGTCCGTGGCTCTGCGCTTTCGCGCCGTTCTAGATAGGTTCGACGCCGAGGATCTGCGGGCGGTCCTCGTGGCTCAGGCGCAGAGACTCGAGCACGAGGCCCAGGAGGCGCTCTTCCTGGAGCTGGTCGAGTACGCGGCTCGCAAGGGGAAGTACGAGGTCATATCGCCGGGCGAAGACGCTGCAACAGAGGCAGAACAGTTCGCCCTGAGGGCCGCCAAGCGCGGCGAGGGCGACCCATCCGAGTTCGATGAGCACCTGAGGGCGGGCAAGAAGGCTTTCCTCGCCCGGGACTACTCGTGCGCTCGCCGGATCTTCATGGCCCTGCTCGAGCCGCTGGAGGGCGGGGAGATCTACCTCGGCGAAGACGAGATGGCCGCAGAGGTGCTGTCGTCGGACCTCACCAGATGCTCGGCGATGGCCCTGGCCGCCACGTACCTGTGCGCGAAACCCGAGGACAGAGCCACATTGGTGTTCGACGCAATCGAAAACCTTGACGGCAACTACTCGCTCTCGCGCCCGATCGCCGACATGGAGCGGGTGCTCGCGGGGCCACTGCCCGATCTCGCGGCCTTCCTGCCGGCCTGGCTCGCTCTCCTTCAGGGCGAACCAGAGAGCCAGTACCACGGCGGCTACGCCCGGGGAAGCCGAATCCGCGAAGCCATGGCCCGGCTCGAGGGCCCTGCCGGCCTCGAACGCCTGGCACGTAGCACCGGCGCGTATGAAGACCTCCGGGAGTGGTGCGATGCCGTTGCCGCAACCGGCGATCTTTCGGCGGCCCATTTGGCCTGCGACGATGCGGCGAACATATGCCGGGAGCCCTACCACCGGGCCAACTTCCTCGAGGCGTCGGCCAGACTGGCTCACAAACTCGGGGACCCGGCTTATCGGGAGAGAATCTTCGAAGCCTGGCGTGCCGCCCCGTGCCCCGAACGGTTGCACTGCTGGCTGGGTGAGGACCATCCGAGCGCGGCCGCCCTGCGGGAGCGGGCTGCCATGGCCTTGACGGAGTGCCGGCCGAACTCGGATCGCGAACGCGGCATCTTGCTGCTCCTGACTCAGGAAATCGCCAAGGCTGCCAAGGTCCTCACCGGGGGCCGCGGCCTGGGGTGGTCCAGCGGTTCGCATCCCGGCCACGTGGTCTTCGCCGCCATGTCGTGGCTTCTGGGCGACGCCCCCCACCGCTCGCTGCGCCAGGAGGCAGCCGAGCAGGTGCAACCTGGCCGGCTGCCGTCGTTCGCTGGCTTTTCAACACCGGCCGACGATGACGACGGTCCGAGGGTCCCGCACCAGGCCGACGAGTTCCTCGCTCAGGGGCGACATCGGTTCCATCAGCCGCTCGCGATCGAGCTTCCGCTCAAGGACCTCCTTCTGCTTCACAAGGCACCGGAGGAAGTAGAGGATCCAATCGCCGAGCTGCGCCTCTCCCCTGTCTAGGGTGGCCTGGGCGCGCCTGAGTGACCGGTAGTACTCGTCCTTGGAATCCTCCACGACTCGCTCCAGCGAGCTGTATGGGACGTAGGCGTAGCCTGCTTGAAGCAGGAGAAGCGTCGTCAGGACGCGGGCGATCCTGCCGGTCCATTTGATGGGCAAGCCGGCCGACATGGACCGGATCAACGGGATCGCGAAGCGCCATGGGCTGACGGTGATCGAGGATGCGGCCGAGGCGCACGGCGCCATGTACAAGGGGAAGCCGGCAGGCTCTCTGGCCGACCTCGGCGCCTTCAGCTTGTATGTCGCCCACATCATCACCTGTGTCGAGGGCGGAATCGTGACGACGGACCGGGAAGATTACGCCGAGGTCCTCCGGTCCTTGCGCTCGCACGGG
>JAJYIO010000071.1 GCA_021790035.1 bacterium
GTGAGGGGACTCAGAGCCCCGATCAGCACCCCGACCACCAGCGCTCCGACGACCAGGAGAAATCCCTTCACGACGTCGTCACCTTGGCGGTATCCGGCCTGGCGTACTTGAAGATGGTGCTTCCCGTGTAGGCAGGAATCACCACCTTGGACTGCTTTGCAATGTTAACTTGTATGCCATAGAACTGCAAGTACTCGACGATTCCGCCTCGCATGGTCAGGGCAGTGGCCATGGTATCAGGGTTTCCGATGGCCTTGACTACGAAAGGCGGCGCCACGCGAGTTCTGTTGATGAGGATGGTGCTGCCAGCGCAGGCGATCTCCGTGGTATCGATCAGGCGCTGGTCATTGACCGCCACGGCCTCGGCTCCGGCGCTCTTGAGCTCGTTGACCAGGCGCAGGAGGTCGTCGTTGTGAACGATGGACAGGTTGGGGTCCTCCCCACGCTCCAGGGGCTTGCTGGAGTCGTTGATCGTGACGTCGACGCCCGGCCCGATCAACGGGACCTCGTCCAGGTTGCTGGCGTCGTCGGCCGCCACGGCCCCGAGGCGCTTGCCATCGGCCAGCGCCTCGATCTGCCGGCGCATCCCGGACACCTCACGTTCGAGGTCGGCCCGCTGCTGGTCGCTCTCCTTGAGCATCACGACGAGCTCCTCGGCTCTCCGGCTGGGGAGTTCGTCCAGGGCGAATCCCGCCTGGCTCTTGATCTGGGTGGAGAGCAGCACGCCCACCGTCAGCGCGATCACGGTGACCGGCAGTTGCCACTTGTCCATGCTGCCCATTGTCCGTACCCGGTGTAGGTTCCCTTGCGGAACTGCCCGAGACCTTGAAGGCGGGGGCATCTGGGAACCTCACGTCGACGTATTCTAGCGTTTTCCCCGTGGCTTCGGCGAGCGGAAGGATGCGCGCGAGGGCCTGGAACTTCGACGGAAGCTCGGCGTCGTCCCCGAGCTTGAGCTCGAATGCGCCGCTCGTGTCGGTCTCCATGTGCGCCGAAAGCCGGGTCGGATCGCCGAGGTCGACGGTGCCGGTGGCGGCCGGAGGCCAGGCTGCGAGGAGCCCCAGGAACGCCGCTCGACCCGATCGGGACAGGGGAATGCGCGGCACCTGGACGAACAGACGAACCGGCAGCAGGTGGTGGGAAAGGAACGCCTGGCCGGTCTCATCCAGATACCACAAGCCAGCTGGCTTCCCCGAGGAAGCCAGTGCAACCCGGGCCTCGGGCTGGCGCTCGATCACGTGGACCAGGATGCGGGCCGGAAAGAGCCAGCGGCTGACATCGACCCGCTGGATCGAGCCCAGCCGGGCGAGCCGGGACCGGATCGTCGCCGGATCGATGAGGAAGAGCGGCTTCCCGAGAGGGCGCGGCAAGAGAGCGGCGATCTCTTCGGTCGAGACGGCCCGGTTGCCGGAGATGATGTACCGACCTTGCCACCGCCACTGCGGGGCTCTCCACGCAGCCACGAGGACGCCGACGATCAGCAATCCGTAGATCGTCGCCAGGGTACGCCGGATGCCCACGCGGGTCCTCCGGGTCGCCTGGGGGGAACCGCCAGGTCGCGTCGAACTCATCAAGCGAGCACGAGCCCCACACCGCGGACCTCGGGAATCAGCTCGATCTGGTGGCTGGTGGCGACCCGTTCCTGGACCTCGCGAATGAGCGACAGGATATCGCGAGCGGTCGCAGAGCCGGTGTTGACGATGAAGTTGGCATGGAGCGGCGACACCTGCGCCCCCCCGATCGCCACGCCCTTGAGTCCCACCGCCTCGATCAGTCGGCCCGCCGAGTCGCCCGGAGGGTTGCGGAAGACCGAGCCCGCGCTCCATTCCCGGGGCTGGCGCTGGCGACGCCACCGGGCCAGCTCGAGAATCTCCCTACGGATGTCCAAAGACGGCTGCGGGCGAACCCGGAAGGCCGCCTCGAGGACGATTCCGCCGTGGTCCTGGAGAGCGCTGTGACGGTAGCGCATGCCAAGGTCTGCCGGTGTCTTCCAGGCGATCGTGCCATCTGGCTCGAGAATCCTGGCTCCCAGGAGGACCTCGGACGTCTGGGCGCCGTGGGCGCCCGCATTCATGAAGACCGCCCCGCCGACCGAGCCCGGGATTGACGACAGAAAGGCGAGCCCGCCGAGTCCGGACTCCATGGCCGCGCCGACGACGGTGGTGGTGGACGCTCCCGACTGTGCCAGGACGTAGTCGCCGTCGAAAGACGGGGTGTCGTAACCCCGACCGCCGACCGCCACCGCACGCCACCGCCCGCACATGCGCAGGACCAGGCCTTCGAAGCCCTCATCGGCGACCAGGAGGTTGCTGCCGCGGCCCATGATCATCCACGGGAGGCCGGAGCGTTCCGCATCGTCGATGTGGCCCGACAGCTCCTCGATGGACGCCGGTTCGGCGTAACGCAGAGCGGGCCCACCCACGCGCCATGTCGTCAGGGGGGCCAGCGGACGCTGGGCGATCGCGACGGCCATGGTTGCCCTCAGGGGGTCGGCGGGGCTACCGCGAAGACAGACGGCATGAAGGGCGTTCTCGGGCGAGTCGGGCGCATCAGGCGGGAGAGACCGAGACGGCCTCCTCGACGAGTCGAAGCTGCGCCAGGAGCGGGTCGGCTACCTTGCCGACGTTGCCGGCGCCCATCAGGAGTACCACATCTCCGGGCCGAATGACCTGGAGCAGCCCGCGGGTGGCCTGGTCGTGATCGGCCCAGTAATGCACCTCGAGCTTGGGGCAGCGATCCTTGACCCGGGCCTCGAGGGCGGCCGACGTGACCCCGTTGGGAGCCTCGCCCGCCGAGTAGATATCCATCAGCCCGAGGCCGGCTGCCCCCTCGAAGCAGGTCGCGAAATCCTCGAAGAGGGCGGCCGTGCGGGAGTAGCGGTGTGGCTGGAAGAGGATCCAGACCGGGCGCTTGAGAAGCCTTGCGGCCTCGAGCGTGGCGCGGATCTCCGACGGATGGTGGCCGTAATCCTCGAGGACATGGACCCCGGCTGCAATGCCGCGCGTCTGGAAGCGACGACCGACTCCGGAAAAACGCGCCAGGCCGTGGCGAATCGCCTCGGGGCTCAATCCGCAGAGCTGGGCCACGGCAATCGCGGCCGTGGCGTCGGCGACGTTGTGCCGGCCCGGGACGGAAATCTCGTAGCGCTCGCCATTGACCACGAAATCCGAGCCGCTGGCCGCCAGCTGCTCCGCGCTGATGCAGAAGTCCGCATCCGGACTCCATCCATAGGTGACGGCCCGGCGGCCAATGCGCTCGAGGAGGCGGCGCACGCCGGGATCGTCGACGCACGCTATCACCTCGGCGTCGTTGGGCAGGCGATCGATCCAGGTGGCGATGGTGTCGACGATGTCGTCGAGATCTCGGTAATGATCGAGGTGGTCGCTCTCGAGATTCGTCACGACGGCCCATCGCGCAGACAAGCGCAGGACGGAACGATCGGATTCATCAGCCTCGGCGACCAGAAGGTCGCTGTGGCCGGTTCGGGCGTTGCCTCCGATCCACGGGACCTCTCCGCCGACCAGGATCGTGGGATCGAGCCCGCCCTCGAGCAAAAGAGTGCCGATCATGGCAGAGGTGGTGGTCTTGCCATGGGTTCCCGTGACGGCGATGCTGCGGCCGGATGCCATGAGGGCCGCCAGGATCTCGCTGCGGTGAAGGATGGGGATGCCAGCCTGCCGGGCAGCCAGTACTTCGGGATTGTCCGGGGCGACGGCCGTGGAAACGACCAGGCCGACGTCACTGGACCGGGTACCATCGTCGATTCCAGGAATGTTGGCGCGATCGTGACCTATGGCGACGGGAATTCCGCTGGCTTGCAGGCGAGACACGACAGCGGAAGGCTGAACGTCCGATCCGGAGACGATCCCCCCCTTATCCTTCCAGACGGTCGCGAGCGCGCTCATGCCGACCCCGCCGATGCCGACGAAGTGGAGCTGCGAGGGAATGGTCACTCTCCGTCCTTTCGGTGAGTGCGAGGCGCCCGATCCGGCGGCACAACCCCCCGGCGCGGATTTACAAGGCCTTTATACCACGGGCTGGAGGTCGGCCGTTCCCGTGACCAGGGTCTTGCGACGATTGATCCCAGATCCGACGGAATATACACTCGGTCGTTTGGCCAAATCGCATCGTCGTCTGCGCAATTCCACGATTTGTTGCCTGCCGTTCGATTATGAAGGTCTGGCGGCCGACTCTAAGTGAGGCGCGTCACCGGCGCGGATTGCTGTCACGGCGTCCATCCATGCCTGGTCCGGAGCCTGGCTGCCAGTGTAACGCACCAGGAAACAGTGGGTGTCACGCGCTCGTCATGGCGGATCGCAAGGAGCTGCCTGCGCGCCTCCCTCTCTGCGCTCGGGCGATGACTCGAGGAAACTCGCCGGTTCCCTCGAACTCTCTCCGGCTGCGGGCAAGCTGCTTTGCCGCTCAGCTCTTGAGGTGGCGAGATTTCGACCTGGCAGGATGCCTCCGCGGAACGGCTGGCGGCGCTAACATGTATTCTCGTGGACCACGAGACGCTTTCGCCGACCGATCTCGAGCGGTATGGCCGCCAGGTGCTGCTTTCCGAGGTAGGGCTGGTGGGTCAGGCCAGGTTGAAGCAGGCCAAGGTGCTCTGCATCGGCGCAGGGGGGCTGGGCTCCCCGGCTGCGCTGTACCTGGCTGCTGCGGGCGTCGGGACGCTCGGTCTGGTGGACTTCGACCCGGTGGAACTCACCAATCTCCATCGACAGGTCCTGTACGAGGTCTCCGACCTGGGAACACCCAAGGTCGAGGCGGCGCGGCGGCGGCTTTCTGCCCTCAACCCCGAGATCCTCGTCGTGGCGCACGAGGTGAGGCTCGACTCGAAGAACGCCCTCGAGATCCTGTCAGGCTACGACGTCGTGATCGACGGCTCGGACAACTTCGCCACCCGGTACCTCGTCAACGACGCCTGCGTCGCGCTCGGCAAGCCCGATGTCTGGGCGTCGGTCTATCGGTTCGAGGGCCAGGTGTCGGTCTTCGACGCGAGCAAGGGCCCTTGCTATCGCTGCGTCTTTCCCGTAGCGCCGGGCGACGAGTTTTCCTGCGCGGGCGGGGGTGTGCTGGGAGTGTTGCCCGGCATCGTCGGCACGTTGCAGGCGGCCGAGGCGCTCAAGGTCGTGCTGGGATTGGGTCGGACTCTGGTCGGACGTCTCCTGCTGTATGACGCTCGGTCGGCGTCATTCGACGAGGTCGCGGTTCCGCGGGACCCGCGTTGTCCGGTGTGTGCGGGAGCGGGGAACTTTCCCGCGCGCTCGGTGTCCGAACTTGAGAGGGCACCGGGATCCGACGCGGATCTCGGGCCGTCATCGGAGTCCACCATGTCTTCTGTTACCGATGGGCTGGCCGGGCCCAAGGCGTCGCCCGTTTCGTGCGAGGCGCTGGCTGCCCGCATGGGGGGACCGGAGCCCGTGGTGATCCTCGATTGCCGCGAACCTGCCGAGTGGGATCTCTGCCACCTGGAAGGCGCCGTGCTGGTGCCGATGCGCTCGGTCCCGGGCGCGCTGATGAGGTTCGACGCCGAGGTCGAGACGATCGTCGTCTGCCACCACGGACCGCGCTCGGCGGCGGTTGCCGATTTCATGCACTCGCGTGGATTTCGGCAGGTCGCCTGGCTCGAGGGTGGGCTCCAGGCGTGGGCGGAGCGTATCGATCCCAGCATGCGGCAGTACTGATGCGAGCCCGACCTCCAAGGAGCGTTGGGTCAGCGCTTGCTGGCGAACGACCCGGCTACCCGACCAGGCGGGCCAGGCGCAGGACGTCGAGGGCGATGTCTCGGGCCGCATCCGGGCGGCCCAGGATTGCCGACGCAGCGGACATCCGACCGAGGCGATCGGGGGAATCGATGAGCCCGGCAATGGCGGGGCCGAGAGCCGTTCGAGCCTGATCGTTGGGCACCAGGGCGGCGGCCTGGCGATCCGCCATGAACCGGGCGTTGGCCATCTGATCGGGATTGATCGCCAGTGGCACGAAGATCGCCGGCCGCCCGGCCGCGGCGATCTCGCTGACCGTGGTCGCGCCGGACCTCGAGACCAGGAGATCCGCCGCCACGATGGCCGCGGGCATCCGATCACAGAATCCCATCAGTCGATACCGCCCGCCGGCGCCCTCGTATACCCCTTCGCCCACCTGGACGGCGCCGGCCTCCTGGGCGACGCCCGCAACCTCGTTGGGGCCCGCGATGTGAAGGATGGACCAGTCCGGGCGGGCAAGAACGCCGTCTCTGGCCACGGCAAAGGCCTCGTTGAGGCTGCGGGCGCCCAGGGAGCCGCCGGTAACCAGCAGGACCTTGCCGGTGGGCGCAAAACCGAGCTCCTGGCGCGCCTGATCGCGGTCGAGACGGGTGAAATCCGCCCGAATGGGGTTGCCCAGGCAGATCGCCTTGTCTGCGGGAAAGAAGCGTTCGGTGCCGGGCAGCGCTACCGCGATGCGATCGGCCATGCGGCCGATCAACCGGTTGGCGAGGCCAGGGTGGCCGTTGGACTCGGCAACGTAGGTGGGGATTCTTGCCATCCGGGCGGCAAGCATCGCCGGAACCGAGACGTAGGCGCCGCATCCGACAACGGCGGCCGGGCTGACGTCCGCGAGCAACCGCCGGGCTTTCCACACTCCCCGGGCCAGCAGCCAGGCGAAGCGGACGATCTCGGGGCCGGGTCGGCGCGGCAGTCCGGTGGCCGCGATGGCGACGAACCGATAGCCGGCAGCGGGGACCATTCGCGCCTCGAGATGGTCGGGAGTGCCAACGAACACGAGGTCGATCGCCGGGGCCAGCAGGCGGATCTGGTCCGCGATCGCCAGGGCCGGAAAAAGATGGCCGCCGGTTCCGCCAGCAGCCAGGACTATGGTCGCCACGCGACCATTCTAGACCGTTTCAGCTCGAAGCCGTGCTACCAGCCGGAGAAGACCTGGGACAGCGTGCCCCCGACGGCGTCGGCGGCGCTCGAGAGCCCGTGGCCGATCGAACTCGCGACGTGGCCGACCGCTCGAGCTGCACCCGCAACGGCTCCTCCGACGGCCTTGGCGCCAGCCTCGACGCCATTGCCGATGGTCGAGAACACCTCGTTTGCGACCTTGTTGTGAGCCAGGAAGCTCTGCGCGAACATCCCGCCGACCGCCACTGCGGCCAGCCCGATGCCGAGGCCCGCCCCGATCGGGCCCCCGATGCTGGATGCCGTGAGGATCGTCAAGGCGACGCTGGCTGCCGTCGTCGTCACGCTGAATCCCTTCTGAGCCGCCGTGGATTTGGGATTGGAGAAGGTGTTGTAGGTATTGATGCCGGCCAAGATCGCGCCGGCGCCGAGGCCCGTCACCCCGGCCACCTTGCCGAGCGCCGACATCGCGGTGTCGGCCATCGGCAGGATCTTGAACGCCGCCAACGACAGCCGGGTGGCCGTCACGGCCGAGACACCCGCCAGCGCGGTCGAACCCATGATGCCGCCCTTGATGAAGACCGGGGCCTTGGGATCGGAGAGAAGCTTCTTGGCGTTCCAGAGGTTGAAGCCCAGGCTGACGAACGCACCGACCGGTCCCGTGACTCTCGTGGCGAACTGATAGGCGTCCAGCATCCATGGAGCCCGGGTCTGGACGAAGTCCGAGTACAGAAACTTGAGCGTCGGGCTGCTGTTGATGACCTGCTTGCTCATCTGGTCCGGCTCGACCGCCGGGCCGCCACCCGAAACCGGGGATTGATTGATGGATTGAGGGGCGTAGGGCGCGGAAGATTCCTTGGACTTCGCCGCCGCCACGGCCGCCACCAGGGCCGTGACCCTCTGACGCTCGTCCAGGAATTCCTGGTCCCAGCTCGGGGTCGCCGAGAGGCGGTCCGTCGTCAAAGCTGGGTCCGTCGCTGGCGCCGGCTGGCTCGCTCTCAGGGGCGCGGAACTGCCGACGCTGGCCTTGATGGGCCGCGTGTTTCCACTGGCAGCTTCGGTTCTCACTTCCACGTTCAACCCCAACCTCTATATGCCCCGACAGCCGCACGGACTTGCCTTGCAAAAGAAGCCGATGTGGAGGGGCGTCAGTTATTCAGCCGCGACCACTGGCTCGCCGGCAGGGGTCCTGATGGCGCGGGAGGCAAAGCGGCCGGCACCGGACCCAGGAGCGAACTCCAGGCACTGGCGAGGGCTGGATCGCACAGCATGGCATCCTCGTACTCGCTCTGCGCCACAGAGGTCGACATCGGGGCGAGATCGGCGGGCTGAAACTTCAGACATCCGCTGGTCATCGCCTGGCTCGTGAGGTCGATCAACGACGGCCAGACGCTCGGATCGAAATCCGTGATGGGGCAGTTGCGGCTCTGAGCCTGGTGCTGCAGGTACCTCCCGAAGAACGTGGAGGCCGCGTCGATCGTGATCTGGTTAATGCCGGACTGCACCAGGACGCACGTCTGGAGGGAGCCCTGCGACATGAGCAAGGCCCCGGCGATGACCGGTGTGCCCTTGGGGAGCTCGACCGATCCGAACGAGAAGTGGCCCTGGGCATCGACCGGTGTCACGAGCGGAGTGCCATCCTGGACGTAGATGTAGCTATCGGGCGTCTCGAGGTAGACCGCGGACCCCTGGATGATGTTCTGGCCCGCGATGGCGGCAGTCGAGCGTCCCGTTCCACCCGGCTCGAGCTGGACGATCCCCGAGAGCGAACCTCCATCTGCCCCGGAAGGCGGAAGATCCGTGCGAAGCGGATTGCCGGTCAGGATCTGGTCGAGGGGGGTGCTTTGCGTGACGCCGTCGAGCGGGGTGCTTTGAGTAACGCCATCGAGACCGCTGGCGTAATCCGACGCCAGGGCCGAGGCCACCACCGATCCTCGATGGGCTACCTTTGCGGGGCTGACCCACCCGCAGGCCGGAAGGGCCAGAACGGCCGCCCCCAACGCGAGCCGTCTCATCAGAAACTCCCCTTCGGGGCAGGGACTTGCAGGGGGCCTTGCCCCCCGCAAACTACCCCCCGCTGCGGGCAAGCTGCTGCGTAGCCCAGCTCGGCAGGTGGCCGT
>JAJYIO010000072.1 GCA_021790035.1 bacterium
ACAGCAAGGGGAGTGCCCAGCCGACGACCGCCACTGCGCTCACGAGCCTGGCCATCAGTCCGTCATCCATAGACCTCAACGCTCCGTACAGCCTGGGCGCCAGCGGGTCCCAGGTTACCAGCAGCAACCCCGGCAGCACTCCGGTTGCCGGCTTTCCGACGACCGGCCAGTTTACGGTTTCTGGAACCGGCGCGACGGTCTCGGCTTCCGAGGTTATCTGGACCTCTTCGGCTCCGGACCTCGTGACGGTCGATGGCAACGGCGTGGTCCAGTCGGTCAACTCCGGGACGTCCGGGACCGTCACGATCACGGCGACTCTCCAGAGCAACCCTCAAATCTCGGCGACGGCAAGCGTCAATCTCGTGAACGACGGCAATGCATCGCTGGTGCTGCAGTGAGGGAGACGAGAAGATGAAGAAGATCAAGCCAATCCTCGCCCTCCTCGGCATCGGAGCCGTTGCCGGCTGCCAGAGCACCCCGGCATTTCTCCCGGCGTCGTCCCCCCGCACGGTGGGACCGCAAGCGGCACAGGCGGTCTCGGGCTGGGGCAGCGTCTCCATTTCCGTGGTCTGGCCGCGACGGGTGCAGGCGATTCCTCTGGCTGCCAACTCGATCGTGATCACCGCCTACAACAACGTCGGCCTGGCCGCCGGTACGGTGACGCTGACCCGGAGCGGTTCTTCGGGAGCCCTGGGCAGCGCCGCTCTCAGGTTGCCCGCTGGCCAGACCTACACCTTCCAGGCCATGGCATACGCCGAGACCACCCCCAGCGCCACGAGCACGCCGCTGGCGATCGGCTCTACCGGCGCCTACACCATCTTGTCCGACATCAACACCCCGATCTCGCTGACGCTTGGCGCCGCGGCTCCATCGACCGGTGGGATGGCCGCGTCCGTCAGCGGCTATGCCATTCCTAACGGAGGCGGTGTCGGGTCCGAGTTCATGATCGACACGGTCAAGTACCTGGGCCGACCGATCTCGACTGGCGACAACGTCCAGGTATGGTTCGGCACCACGACGAGTGGTGTTCCGTCCGTGCAGGCCAGCTCCAGCGTGGAGCCGCAGTGGTACATCGATCCGGTCACGGCTCTCAAGTCGCTGATCGACCCGGACGTCGACGATCTCTTCGTGACCGTCCCTGCGGGTATCAGCGGATCGGCCGACATCTGGGTCGAGGTCGACGGTATCAAGACCCGCATTCCCAGCAACTTCATGGTCGTCGACAATGTCGTGATGCCCTCCCAGAGCGTGACACGCATGGTCGGTGGGTCCTACGACTCGACCGCAGGCAACGGCTTCCTCGATGGGTATGCGGGGGCTGACCCGGCCGGTACGGCCGTCGCCCTGTCCTATCCGATGCTGACGTGGTCGAGTTCGGCCCCGGGCGTCGCCTTCGTGACCAACGACGGCATGGTTCACGCCAACGCGCCGGGCCAGGCGATCATCACCGCGCAGACGGGTTCGGCGAGCGCCTCCTTCGCGTTCGACGTGACGGACACCGACGGCACCGCGTCGATCAACGTCAACGTGCCCACGCTGGGTGCCGGCGACGTCAACGCCACGATGGACGTCCCCGCGTTCACGGGCAATGCCACCGGCACCGTCAACTAGTCGCAGCGGCGTTTGCTGAAAATCTTGAAAGGATATATCGACATGACCAAGTTCTTGCGTCATACCGGAGTGACCGTCGCCGCGACCCTGATGGTGGCCGGCTGCGCGCTCGGCCCGTCCAACCTGGTCGCCAATCCCGGCACCACCGCGTCCGTGCGGTCGGCGATCACCAAGGGGGGAGACGTCACGGTTCCGCTCAGCATTCCTGGCTTGAATGGCCGCGGCGTGCAGTACATCTACAACAGCAACTACATCAATACGGTCGAGGTCATCCTCACCGACAGCCTCGGCAACACCCAGGTCCAGTGGGTCGCCCGCAACACCTACCTGGCGGGAGCCAGCGCCGCGGGTACGGCAGCCGTCACCTTCCACAACGTCATGCCCGGGACGTTCACCCTGACCGTGCGCACCAGCCACATCCCGCTCCTCGGGACCGGCGATCCGATCACCTACGACGGCCAGGTCAATGCCTTCTACAGCGGTGGCAACCATGCCAACGGCGGCACGCTCCTCAACGTCCTGAGCGGCGACAAGACCACCGACTTCGTGGTGTTCGACAACTCGTATAACTTCAACAATGCTGGCGCATACGACGGCGCCATCTTCAGCAACAACGTGATCACCGACACGACGTCGACCCTGGCGGGCTTCGGCGTCGGCGCGGCCAAGGCGAGCATGGTGGCGGGTCAGACGACCTCGGTTGGCGTCTCGGTCAGCCAGATCCCCCACTGGGATCCATCGACGGACTCCACCGCCCTCAACGTCACCGCGGGCGATACTGCCACCATGTCTGTCGCCGACGTAGCGGACGTCCAGTCTACCGATCAGGTGATGGTGGGCGGCGCGCCCAATTTCGGACTCTTCGCCCTCGGTGCCGGAACCTCGCAGTACGGCGTCGCGACGACCAGTTCGGCCGTGACCTTCGTGCCGACCGTGTCGACCGCAGGCGCCGCGGATGACGTCTATCTATCCCGCGGTCAGGCCGCCAGCATGTGGAACGAGAATACCTGGCCCACGATCACGGTCTGGCCGGCCCTGGCAACGGACTCGACCTCGGTGATCAACGCCAGTCAGAACGCGCTGATGGCCAACGGTAATGCCACCGTCGGCCTGGACCTGCGTGATGCCTTCGGCAACTTCGTGTACGGCAACGGAATCAACGGCAACAACGCCGGGAGTCTCCATTTCGCCAACGCATACGTTTCCGAAGACTACAACGTCGTGGGCTACAACTACGGGCCCGATTCCACCGGCGGCTATCCCTTCATCGTGCCGGGCTTCACCAGCGGCACTCTCGCCGCCAACACCTACACCCAGGGTTCGACGCCCGCTACCTTGACGGGGGCCAGTGCGTCCGTGAGCACCTACCTGGCGAGTGCCGCTGCGACCGACTCGGTGCAGCTCACCAAGATGGAGATCCCATACTTCGTCTATAACTACGAGAGGAGCCGCCGCCTCGCGTTGTCGACCGGAAACTACACCCTCGGAATCGTGGCGGATCCCAACATCAACGGCAATCTCTGGGTATCGCTGGTCGATCCGAACGGGATCACCATCGCCTCTTCCAGCATCACTCCCACCGCCCCTTCGCGCACGGTGTCGCTTGGCTTGACGGCCGCCGAGCTCGGCGCCGCAGTCCAGCCGGCCAACATCTCCCCCGTCACCTTGACGCTGGGAAGCGGCGTCACGCTGGGAGCGACCTACAACAACCTCTACTTCACCGTGAACAACTTCGGTGCCCGGAAGATCGGAGACACGGATACCGTGGAGGTTCGGGTCCTCAACAACAACCAGGCCTTGTGGACCAAGGACCTGGCCTTCTCGTGGACCAACTGATCGCCCAGCGATCAGCCTGGATCCTCATCGCCGCGGCGGTCTGGCAGCTCGGTGGCTGCCAGGCCGCTGGCGTGTCCGGCGTCCCGGCGCAGGCGCCCACCGCGACCCAGGCAGCCGGGCAGGCCCAGGCATCGCCGAGCCCTGCTCCTGCGACCGTGCCCTCGCCCACTCCGGACGGGGGGACGGTCGTTCCGGTCGTCCACTTTTGAACCCGGGATCCCCCAGGCGGGGGATCTTTTTTTGATGAAGCACTTTACGGACGCCCTGACCCTCTTGTAGCATAGGAACATATGTTTGCCGAGCTGGTTTGCCGGCTCCTGCCGGTGGCCCGGCCCGGGCTCTGGCCTATTCAAGAGGGATAATGGCGGCATGCGACTGCTGCACACCTCGGACTGGCACCTCGGCCACACCTTGCACGATTTCGGCCGGGAGCTCGAGCATTCGCGCTTTCTCGACTGGCTGGCCGACACCCTGGAGCGAGAGAGCATCGATGCGCTGCTCGTAGCCGGCGATGTTTTCGACTCGGCGAATCCGCCCGCATCGGCCGAGAAGGCGTGGTACGACTTCCTGGCCCGCGTCGCCCGACGCCTTCCCCTGCTCGATGTCGTGGTCGTCGGCGGCAACCACGACTCGGCCGCTCGCCTCGACGTGGCCGCCGGGATCCTCTCGGCCTTCGGCGTGCACGTGGTGGGTGGATGGCCGATCGGCCCCGGCGAGGCCCCGGATCTCGATCGACTCCTGGTCCCGCTCGGGGCCCGCCGCTCGCCAGGCGAGCCCTGGGCCTGGGTCGCGGCGGTGCCCTACCTGCGCATGGCAGATCTGCCGTCGTCATCGGGGGATCCGGTGGACGAGGTGGTCGAGGGGGTCCGGGCCCGGTACGAGGAGATCCTGGCGCAGGCGCGATCGCGGCGGCGGCCCGGCCAGGCGCTGGTCGCCACGGGGCACTGCTACATGGCCGGCGGCGAGCTCTCCGAGCTGAGCGAGCGCAAGATCCTTGGCGGCAACCTGCACGCGCTGCCGGTGGACATCTTCGGACCCGATGTATCCTACGTCGCCCTCGGGCACCTGCACCGCGCCCAGGCGGTCAAGGGTCGCGAGGAGGTCCGCTATTCGGGCTCCCCGCTGCCGCTGTCCGTCGACGAGGCCGCCTATCCTCACCAGGTGCTCGTCTGCGAGTTCGAGGGTGGCGAGCTGAGCGGTGTCCGTCCCGTCCGCGTCCCGCGCACGGTCGACATCCTGAGACTGCCGAACGGGGGTCCGGCGGGTGTCGAGACCCTCATGCGAGAGCTCCGGGAGCTCGACGTTGCCGGAGCGCGTCCGGCCGCGGAGTGGCCCTACCTCGACGTCCACGTCGTCCTCCAGGAGCCGCAGCCCGACCTCAAGCGCCAGGTGGAGGAGGCGATCGCCGGTCGCGCGGTGCGGCTCGTGCGGATCGGCTGGGAGTCGCCGGGCGATGGCGCTACCCTGGCCGAGCAGCAGCCCGGGCGCGGCCTGGCCGAGATCGACGAGGAGACGGTCTTCGTCGCACGCTACCGGCAGACCTATGACGGCGACGTTCCGCCCGATCTGCTCGCCGCATTCCACGAGGTTCGAGAGGCGGCCGCCAGAGGAGAACTCGGATGAAGATCCTGGCCATCCGGGGCGAGAATCTCGCCAGTCTCGAGGGTCGATTCGACATCCAGCTCGATTGCCCGCAGCTTGGTTCCGGCAGCGGGCTCTTCGCCATCACCGGACCGACCGGCGCCGGCAAGAGCACGCTGCTCGACGCCGCTTGCCTGGCGCTCTTCAACCATACGCCGAGGCTTGGCGGGGGCGGGACGACACCGGTCGACGTGGACGGCACCGGTGCCGACCTCCTCAAAACCGAAGACGTGCGCTCCATCCTGCGCCGGGGGGCAGGATCTGCCCGGGCCGAGGTCGAGTTTCGCGGGCAGGATGGCGAGACCTACACCGCCGCCTGGGCCGTCCGGCGCGCCAATGGCAAGGCCCATGGACGGCTGCAGAAGGTCGAGATGAGCCTCAAGGTGACCGCAACCGGGCGGACTCTGGCCGGCGGCAACCTCGGGGAGACCCAGAAGGCGATCGAGGGGGTTCTGGGCCTGACCTACGACCAGTTCACCCGCTCGGCACTTCTGGCTCAAGGGGATTTCGCCCGGTTCCTGCGGGCCAAGGAGGGCGAGCGCGCCGAGCTTCTCGAGCGCATGACCGGGGCCGAGATCTACGGCCACATCTCGATCGCCGCCTTCAACCGGGAGAAGAAGGCTCACCTGGCCCTGGCTGCCAGGGAGGACCTCCTGGGGCAATTGACGCTGCTCCAGGACCAAGAGCTGGAGGCCCTGGTGGATCGCAAGACCCAGCTCGGAGGGCAGGAGGCCACGGCCCTGGCCGCCCTCAAGGGGCTCGAGCAGGCGGTTGCATGGTATGGCCTCCGGACCGCGCTGGCCGCCGACCAGGTCCAAGCCCAGCACGCTCTGGCCGCGGCCGTCGCGGCAGATGACGCCGCCGCTCCGGTGCGTCAGGAGCTCGCGGCGGTCGATGCCGCGCAATCGCTGCGCGGGCCCGTCGAGGCCGCGGCTCGGCTCGGGCAGGAGCTCGCCGCCGCGACGGTATTTGCCGAATCCCAGCGGGCCGGATGGCTCGAGGCCGAGACCGCCCGCGACCATGTTGCAGCGGAGGCCAGGACCGCCCGAGAGCTTCGCGATGGGGCCAGGCGAGCCCTCGACGAGGCTGCCGGTCCCCTGGCTGCCGCTCTCCGGCTCGATCAGCAGATCGAGATCGCAACGGGAGCGGCGGCCAAGGCCAGCCAGGATGCCGCCTCCTCCCGGACGGCAGCGGACGCGGCATCCGTCGCGCTCCAGGCCAAGGTCCAGGAGATTGCCCGGCTCGAAGGCCAGCGCGACGATGCTCTCGCCTACCTCGCGCGCCATGCCGAGGCCGAGCCGGTCGTGGCCCAGTGGGATCGCTTCCGGGCGAGCCTCGAGCGTTACCGGGATGCCACCCTCGCGATCGCCTCGGCCCGAGCCGGGCGCCAGCAGGCGAATCGCGATGCGGCCGAGGCCAGGGAGGCCGCTCTGGCGGCCGGCATCGAGGTGGCCGCCGCGACCTCGGAGCGCGACGAGGCCCGGGCCCGGGTCGTCAAGGCCCAGCAAGAAGCCGGCGACGTCGATCGGACCGCTCTCGGCCATCAGGCCGAAGAGCTAAGAGGCCGGCTCCTGCGCATTCACGCGCTGGCAGCCGTCGCCGGGGCTGCCTCGGACAAGGCCGAGCTGGCAGCAGGCGAGCGCAATCTCGAGGCCAGCAGCCAGGCCGAGGCTACCGCGCAGGCCCACCAAGCCCAGGCCCTCGAAGTCGAGCGCGACCACGTGGCCCGGCTCCTCGAGCAGGCCGAAGGTCAGCTCAAGTGGATGGAGCTCGCCAAGAACCTTGCGGCGCATCGTCCGGACCTGGTCGCGGGCGAGCCGTGCCCGCTATGCGGCTCCCTCGAGCACCCCCTGGCAGGGGGCGAGCGCGATTCCGACACCGAGGGCCAGGCCCGGGTCGTCAAGGAGTTGCGCGAACGAAACCGGTCGCTGGCCGCGGCGGCCGTCGCCGCCAGGACGGGCTGCTCCGGGCTGCTCGAGGCCGCCGCCGCCGCCGCCACCAGGGCCTCCGGCTTCGAGGAAGCGCTGGCGGCGCTTCGAGAGGAGTGGCGGCGATCGCCGGACCTGGCCCTCTTCGAGCTGGCGTCTTCCGACCCGGGAATCCCGCCGCAACCCTCACCCGAACTGGCTCCCGGGCAGGCTGGGACGACACACGTGGCCCCGACCGGTCCCCGCAGCGAAGCGGCGGATGGCGAGTTCCCGGATCCCGCCGAGCCCGGCGTCAAGGACCGGATCGCGCGGATTTTGGCTGCCACCGAGCATTCGCAACAAGGCCTGGCCCAGGAGCTCGACCGGGCCGATCGGCTCGCCTCGGCGATCGAAGCCGCCCAGAGGGCGGCCCAGACCGCTCAGGACCGGGTAGAGCAGGCGCTGTCCGCCCAGGTTGCCAGCCAGCGCCAGGATCACGAGGCCAGCCGCAAGCTGGCCGACCTCGACCACGAGCTGGCCCAGCGCCAGGCCGTCGTCTCGGATGCGGTCGCGGACCTTGCGGTGGGCTTCGCGGACGTGCCCCGGTGGCGCGAGGATCTCGAGAACGATCCCGTCGCACTGCATTCCACGTGGACTGCCGCCGTGGAGCAGTGGCGCCAGCAGGTCGCTCGGCGCGATGAGGCGCAGGTCATGGCGGACCGGGCGCGTCTCGAGGTTGAGGCATTGCGGGCCCGCTTCGAGGCGGCCGAGGCGATCGCCACGGAGTCGGCGCGGACCTTTGCGGAGCGCGACGCCGAGACGGCCCGGCTGCAAGGCGAGCGGCGCTCTCTTCTGGATGGTCGCACGGTCGATCAGTACCGCGGTGCGCTCGAGTCGACCCTGGCACAAGCCGACGCGGTGCTGGCAGGGGCCGAGGATCACCTCCGGCGAGTCGAGGGGGAGGCGATCGCCTGCCAGGTTCGTCAAACCGAGGCGCAAGACCACGTGTCGCGCCTCGATCGGGAGCTGGCCGAGGCCGTCCGGGTCCGCGACCAGGCTCTGGCTCTCGCGGGGCTCGACCTCGCCACCGTAAACACCCTCCTGGCCCGGAATACCGACTGGCAAAAGCGCCAGCGGGATGCGATATCGGCTCTGCGGGATGCAGTGACGACTGCAGGCACGGTGCTCGGCGAGCGCGAGCGCAGGTGCCGGGAGCACGATGCTTCCGGGCCGCCGCAGTGGCTCGAGGTCGATCTCGCGGGGCTCATCGCCACGGGCACTAACCAGCTTGATATTGTCCGCCAGGAGTTGCTCGAGGTTTCTGCCCGTATGGCCCGCGAACTCGACCACCGCGAGCAGGCCGGCACGTTGCGCGTCGAGGTCGAGGCGCTTCGACAGCAGTGGTCCGTGTGGGCGAGCTTGGACAAGCTCATCGGTTCGGCCGACGGAGCCAAGTTCCGCCGATTCGCCCAGGGGCTGACCATGGACGTCCTCGTGTTCGAGGCCAACCGGCACCTCGGTACCCTGGCGCCCAGGTACCAGCTCAAGCGCCAGGACGGCACCAACCTCGATCTCAAGGTGGTCGACCTCGACATGGCGCGAGAGGTGCGCGCTCTGTCCACGCTGTCGGGCGGGGAGACCTTCCTGGTCTCGCTGGCCCTCGCGCTGGCGCTGTCCTCGCTGGCCTCCCGCAACACGCGCATCGAGTCGCTGTTCATCGACGAAGGTTTTGGCTCACTCGACGCCCGGACGCTCGAGACCGCCCTGGCCTCGCTCGATGCCCTGCAATCGACGGGTTGCCAGGTCGGCCTGATCAGCCACGTCGGGGGCCTGGCCGAGCGCATCGGGGCGCAGATCGAGGTCCAGCCCAAGGGCGCCGGGCGAAGTCACGTGCGGATTCGCTCCGGGCGCGGGCCCGCGGTCGGCACACCGCGTTCAGCCGACCGCCTGCCGGTCCATTCCTGACGGGCCTCGCGCTCCCGACCCCGGCT
>JAJYIO010000073.1 GCA_021790035.1 bacterium
CGCTACTTCCTGGACAACGTCGCCGGCTGGATCCTCGAGCTCGACCGCGGCAACTACTATCCATGGGAAGGCAACTACTCGAGCTGGCTCGAGCAGAAGCAAAAGCGGCTTGAGCTCGAAGAAAAGCAAGCCGGCGCCAGGCGCCGCACTCTGGCGCGGGAGCTGGAATGGGTCCGCATGGCGCCCCGTGCCCGCCAGGCCAAACCCAAGGCCCGTCTGGCTGCGTACGAGAGCCTCCTGGCCCAGGATCGAGAAGCCAAGCTCGAGGAGGTCGAGCTCCACATCCCGGCCGGCAAGCGACTGGGCGATCGGGTGGTGGTCGCCCAGGGCCTGACCAAGGCGTACGGAGACAAGTTGCTGTTCGACAACCTGGACTTCGAACTCCCGCCGGGCGGCATCGTCGGCGTGATCGGCCCCAACGGCGCGGGCAAGACCACCTTGCTGCGCATGATGGTCGGCCAGGAGGCGCCCGATGCCGGAACCCTCAAGGTGGGTGATTCGGTCGAACTCGCCTATGTGGACCAGTTACGCGACGCCCTCGATCCGGAGAAGACGATCTGGGACGAGATCAGCGGCGGCGAGGAGAAGCTCAAGGTGGGCAACCGCGAGGTCAACTCGCGGGCCTACGTGGCCAACTTCAACTTCCGCGGGCCCGATCAGCAGAAGAAGGTCGGAACGCTCTCGGGCGGCGAGCGCAACCGCGTCCACCTGGCCAAGCTCTTGCAGCGTGGCGGCAACGTCCTCCTGCTCGACGAGCCCACGAACGATCTCGATGTGGACACCCTGAGGGCCCTCGAGGAAGCGCTCTTGAACTTCGCTGGCTGCGCGGTGGTGGTGAGCCACGATCGCTGGTTCCTCGATCGCATCGCCACGCACATCCTGGCGTTCGAGGGCGAAAGCCAGGTGGTGTTCTACTCCGGCAATTTCGAGGCCTACGAGGAAGACAAGGTCAAGCGGCTCGGCGCCGACGCCGCCGCTCCCAGACGCATCCGCTACCGCCCGCTCGTTCGGGGCTGAGTCGCCCCCGGTTGCAGGGAGGTGCCGAACCTGCTTGCACTCCGGCGCGCGAAAAAGTGCACAGCGGCGGTGGAAAACGTGGGGAAATAGCCTGGATCGCGGCCAGGCATGGGCCGTCGCGTACGGGGAAAACTGGTGAATCGCGGGTTTCAATTTATGAAGCCCCCGGGGCCCTCGAAACATCGCGGCGAAATCACCCGTCCAGGCGAACCGCCCTGGCGCCTGGCCAGAGCAACGGCGGCGTGGCCCAAGACGATCGCCCCCGCCAGCAGCGGGGGCGATCACCAGAAACGGAGCTTGCGACTACTTCTTGCGGGGTGCGGACTTGGCGCTCGTCTTGGCCCCGTTGGTCGAGACCTTGGCCCCGCTGGAAGCCGGCTTGGCAGCTGCCTTGGCGGCTGGCTTGGCGACCTGGGCGGCGGTGCCTCCCGCCGTCACCTTGTTGCCCTTGGCGTATTCCCGGGCCAGATCGACCAGCAAGCGCACGCCGATGCCCGTGGCGCCCTTGGGCACATAGGCCCGACCCTTGTCCTCCCAGGCCGTTCCGGCGATGTCGAGGTGGGCCCAGCGATACGCCCCCGTGAACTTGGCCAGCATCGCTGCCGCCGTGATGGTTCCCGCGGGGCGCCCACCGCCGTTCTTGACGTCGGCGATGTCCGACTTGATCTGCTCGCTGTATTCCTCCCACAGCGGCAGTTGCCAGGCACGCTCCCAGGTGCGCTCGCCCGCCGCGAGGATCTGGTCGACCAGGCCCTGATCGTTGCCCATCAGGCCGATCGCCTGGTTCCCCAGCGCAATCACGCATGCGCCAGTCAGCGTCGCGAGATCCAGGACGATCTCGGGCTGGTAGCGCTCTGCAAACGAAAGGGCGTCTGCGAGGATGAGCCGGCCCTCGGCATCCGTGTTGATGACCTCGATCGTCTTGCCCGACATCGTCTTGAGGATGTCACCCGGGTGCATGGCATGACCGCCCGGCATGTTCTCGGTGGCCGGAATCAGGGCCACGACGTTGACGGGAAGCTGCAGAGAAGCGATGGCCTTGATGGCGCCGATCACCGCACCCGCACCTGCCATGTCGTACTTCATCTTGTCCATGCCATCGGCAGGCTTGATCGAGATCCCGCCCGAGTCGAACGTGATGCCCTTGCCGACGAAGACCAGCGGCTTGCGACCCTTCACCGGCATGTACTCGAGCGTGATGAAGCGCGGCGGTTGCGCCTCCATCGCTCCCCGGGCGACCCCGAGCAGGGCCCCCATCTTGAGCTTGTCGATGGCCTTCTCGTCGAGGATCTGGCACTTGATGCCATGCTTGTCCGCCATCTCCTTGGCGCGGTTGGCCAGGATGGTCGGCGTCATGTCCGAGCCCGGCGCGGACACCAGATCGCGGGTCAGCGCAACGGCCTCCGCGATGCGCTCGCCGTCGACGAGGCCCGCCTTGAGTTCGGACGTCTCGGCGACCGGGGCGAAGAAGGTCACCGCCTCGAACACAAGACGCTCGGCCGCCTCGCGCTCGGTCTTGTAGGCATCGTAGTCGTACAACGCCATGAGGATGCCCTCGGCCAGCGTCTGACCATGCAGCCGGGTGGAAAAGGCGGCACCGGCGTGGTCGGCCAGCGGAGCACCCGCGGTCTTGAACTTGTAATCGCGGACCAGTTGCGCGGCCCGGCCGGCGGCCTGCCGCAGATTGTCGAGCTTGAAGCTGGCGCGCTTGCCCATGCCCAGCAGGAGCAACCGCCGGGCTCCGAGCTCGCCCATCGTCGGGAGCAGGATGTGGGAGCCGGCCTTGCCGGTGAATTCGGCTCCCGAGAGGACCTCGGCGATCATCCCGCCCAGGGCCTTGTCGACCGCCGCCACGTCCGCAGAAAGCTTCTTCTCCCCCTCGAAGACACCCAGGACGAGGGCGTCGAGCTTCTCTGACTCGGGCTTCGTGGTCTTTACGTTGAACTTCATGCTGGGTCCTTCTGGAATGGCTCTCTGCTACTTCTTTCCATTATCCTAACATCTTTCCGGACCAGGGGACCGTGGGTTACAGCGGTGGAGCGAACCTGCCGTCCACCCATGTTCTCGCGGGCCCGGGATCCGGCCCGGACCAAACGGGTATAGTGGCTTAAGACGCGCCTCATGAACACTTCCATTCGCACCCCCATCGACAAGATCCGAGCTGGCATGGTTCTTGCCGAGCCCGTCTTTCATCCCACTTCGCGGCAGCTGTTGATGTCGGCCGGGACCAGTCTCACGCACCAGAACATCTCCCTGCTCTACCGCAGCGGCGTCCAGCACATCAGCGTCATCAACTTCGCCGAGCAGGCACCGTCCGGCGCGGCCACCATGCCGCTGGCGCCCGACGTGTTCGGCGGTCAGGCGCCAGTGGCGGCTTCGGGTGCCAGCTACCCGGGATTCGGAAAGATGTTCCGGCCGCAGGCCACCGGTCCGGCCGCGCCCGTGCGCGCCCTGCCGAGATTCTCGGAATCGCGCCTCGAGAACGTGGCCAAGGAAGTCGTGACCCGCAACTTCCAGACCCTCAAGGAGATCCAGTCCCAGTTCGCTTACAGCGCGAAGATCGACTTCGAAAGAGTCGACCACTCGGTCCAGAACACGCTGCGTGAGATCGTCCTCAACAAGGAGCTGCTCGAGTCTCTGGCCGATCTCCGCATCTACGACGAGTTCACCTACGCTCATTCGGCCAACGTGATGAGCCTGTCGCTGCTGATGGGGGTGACACTCGGCTACAACTACGAACTCCTGCGCACGCTGGGCATCGGAGCCATGCTCCACGATATCGGAAAGACCTTCATACCGGACTTCATCCTCAACAAACCGGGGAAGTTGTCGCCGTCCGAGTACGAAGCCCTCAAGAGCCACCCCGAGCGCGGGGTAAAGGCCATGGCAGGACATGCTTGGGCAACGACCGAGATCAAGGCCATCGTCCTGCACCATCACGAACGCTTCAACGGCACGGGCTACCCTCACGGCCTCAAGGGCAAGGATATTCCGGAGATGGCGCGCATCGTCGCCCTGTGCGACGTCTATGACTCGATGGTCGCCAAGCGGGCATTCAAGCCCGGCATGCCGCCTTACCAGGCCTACCAGACCATTCTCAACGCGATGAACGTTCTGTTCGAGGCCAGGATGGTCTGGGCGTTCCAGAACTTCATCGTGCCCTATCCCAAGAACTGCGTGGTCGTGCTCAACTCGGGCGAGATAGCCAAGGTGGTCAAGGTCAACCGCGACGACCCCCTGCGGCCGGTCATCGAGTACGAGGAGGGTCGTATCGACGACCTCTCCAAGCAGCAAGGCAAGGTCGTCTCGGACCTTTACCGCCCGGAGAATCACGCGTCGGTCACGGAGCCGCAGAGCGCTCCCTGAAGCGCTTCGGTGGGATCGGGAAAGCCCCCCGGGCGGTGGGCCAGGGGGGCCGACGCAAGCCGCGCTTGTCCAAGGCGTGACCGGCGCTTTTCTGTCAGGTGCGCGTCCCTTGAGAGGACTTCCCTACCATGACACCCCAGCGCCATCGGGCCCGCACCCGCGATCACCAGCTGACTGTGAGCCTGCCCACACCGAACGGCTGGCTGGCGCCTGGCTCGCAAGGACGCCCCGGCTGCGTCCGGTCGGGATGCGCGCCGTTACCTGCCGGGAAACCGCGAGCCCCCGCGCTTCTACCGGCCGACTTCGGCCGGCACCATCACGGAATCCACCATCCCATGGATTGCCAACTTATCAGCAGGACACACTGTAACCAAGACATCCGCAAGTTCGGCTCGATCGCCAACCACGAAGTAGTAAGGGCAGATGCGCGCCCTGCCCGCCATCGGGATGACCTCATCCTGGCCGAAGTGATAGTAGCGGACCGACATCCTGGCAGGCTTGTGGTACTCCTGCAGGAGATAGATCGTGCCCTTCTCGTAGGCGGCGAGCGCCTCCTGGCGGCGGTGCGACCAGTCCTCGCTCGACATGTCGTGCCCGAACGAGATCCCACGACTGCCCCAGGCGAGCTCCGAAAAACCCGATGGCTTGATGACGAACTGGCGCCCCTTCTTGGACAGGCCGTCGAGATCGTCCCATCTGGTGGCCTGGCGCCCATCGAGAACGAGCCTCGGAATGCATGCGTGCGGCGGAATGGGGCGAGGATCCAGGATCCAGGTCCGCGGGATGAGGGGGGCGATCGCCTCGAAGGCTCCGCCGGCCAGTTCGGACTTCCAGAAGGGTCCGAGGGCCGGGTGGTGGAACAGGGCGAAGAACATCTTCTCTTCGAGAAAAGCCTTGAAGGGCGGCGTCACGACGACCTTCTGCTTCTTGTTCGCATAGAGGATGAGCTCGGCCTTGGGGATGTTCTTGAGGTCGAACAGCTCGAAGAACCGGTACAGGACGTCGATGTGCTGGCCCTCGAGCGACAGACCGTCGTCGGAGAACTGCAGCTCCTCGGGCCGGCATACCACCGTGCGCAGGCCGGAGCGATCGAGCTCCTTCCCGAGCCACAGCATCTCGGTCCAGTAATCGTCGGCCTCGCGCGACACGACGATCGCCAGCAAGGGATCCGCGACTGCGGGCGCCCGGTCGCGAATCATTCGGGAAAATCCTCGGACCATGCTGCCCTTGCCACCCACCAGGTCGAACCCGAACTGCTCGTATTCGCGCGCCATCGACCCGACGAAGCCCATCCCGCCGGGGATGGCGTCGAGTTCGCAGCAGACCGTCCGCCCGGTATCCGTGACGATCAGATCCGGACGGATGATGCCGGGGAGAAGGCTCTTGAAGCGGTTCATCCGCCCGTAGTCGATCAGACCGTCGGGCTTGCCGCGGTCGAGGTACTCGGCGATCCACGCCGGCATGCGGCCGTGGACGGACTCCAGGTACAGCTTGTTGGCTGCGCGATAGAAGGCCAGCAGATGGTTTCCGAGATCCGTGAGGTAGCGGTGGAACTCCGCGGACAGGCAAAAGGGCTCGGGCGAGATTCGCCACGCCGTGTTCTGGGCCGGGTGTCCCTCGCGCCGGGTGGCCTTGAAGACCGGATGGCTGCCCGCGTGCTCGTTGATGGACAGGGAGATGTCGCGCGCACGCGACAGGTCCTGGTTGGCGCATCCACCCTGGATGCCCAGCTCGAAAAGCGCTCCCATCGCTACTTGCCTGCCTCGAGTGCAGGATGGCCCGTGATGACCGGTTCCACCGGGACCGAACGAAACATGGTCACCTTGACCGTCATCCATTCCGCCATGCTTCGCCAAGCGCTGCGGTGCCTGCGCACGTACCCACCGTGTACGCTGCGCGGGCGCTGCGCGGATTTCCTCGCCTGGCGGACGGCTTCCAATCGAGGGGAACCTGTTTAGTGGACCAGCATCTTGAGGGCGAAGATGGCAAAAGCCACGATCAGCCCCACGATGAGGAGCATCCCGAAGGAGTTGCCGACCGACTCGGACTCCCGGGCCTCGACGCTGCCGCCAAGGTGAGGATCGTCCTCGTGGAGGCCCAGCTCATCGATGTCGTCGGCCTTGAAGCCTTCGACCGCAGTCGGCGGCGGGATGGTCACGCCCGTGTACCTGGGCGCACCCACGAACTCGGCCTTCTGTTCGCTGACCATCGGCGCGCCGCATTGCTTGCAAAACTTGGCGTCGTCTTCGTACCCGCAGGACGGACATTTCATGGGAGAGCCTCGGCAGGCCGACCGCCATCAAAAGAGTCAGAAAACCCCACACGGAACGCAGACAGACCCGGAGGGCTCCAGTGGCGATCGAGACTTCGGACGTCGACGGCTTTCATCAAGGCTCCAGTCTAGCACGTGACGGCACCGGAGCCGTTCCCTCGACGCCTGCCTGGCCTGCTTTCAGTTACGCGGGCCCGATCGATTCCAGCCGCTAGCCCCTGGACCCGTACCAAATAGACCTGACCGGCTCGGCCTACGCCCGCAGCCGCTCCTTTCGCGTACTCGCCGAGTGCGGCTCAATCGTGGCCTTGCGGGCGCGCTCGCGATCGGCTCGGCCACGGTCAGGTGTAACTGAAACGAGTCTAGCCCGCCTGAGCGTTGGAGAGCGTCAACGTGTCGGTGTAGTGCTTGCGCTCGAATTCCTGCTGCTGCGCATTGCTCTGCGCGCCGGTCGAAGAATCCGGATTCGGCGTCATCTCCTGCTTGCGCTTGATGTCGTCGAGAAGCTGATGGAGCTGGGCGGTCTGCGCGAACTGCGAAGCCTCGTGATGCGGATGGTGATGGGCTCCGTGGCCCTTACCCTTGCCGTTGATATCGCCCAGCGTCATCTGCTGCGAGGTCTGCTGGAAGACCGCGTCTGCAAGCCGCTCCAGCATCTGTGCGAGATGGGGATTCTTGGCCTGCATCTCCTTGATCAGCGCGTCGACCTGCTTGGGATCGAGCTGCTGGAGCGCCGCCTTGATCTGATCGTCGAGCGTCGCAGTCTTGCCATGGAGCTGCTGCGTCATGGCCAGCGGCTGCGTCTTGGCGATCGTGAATCCCATCAAGAATCTCCCTTCCCGTCCTGCCGGCGAACCCCCACTTCCTCTTTATCACCCGGCCAGGCGTCGAGTTTCGTTAAACCACTTCCGCAGGCATTAAATGTTCAATAACCGGCCCGACGCACCTTGTGCTCGCTTCGACCCAGACGCCAGCGCCGGCAACCAGGCGGCGGCGCGAGCGGCCTTACCGGAGTCCTGGCCGCGAGTCCGGGCGCCGGTGGGGAGCCGCCGGAGGCTTGGCCGAAACCGAGCCCGTGCCCGGACCCGAAGCGTCGTGTCGCGAAATCGGCAAGGTGACAAGAACCTGCGGGCGGCCCGCTGCGGCGGGTCCGCTCGGCCCGGGTTCGATGGAGCCGGACGCACCCACCGAAGCCGATCCGGTGGCCTCGAGGCTCGCCGACGCCGGCATCGCCAGCGGCATCGGCAGCAACTCCCGGAAGCCGAGGTCCGGATGGCGCTCTAGCACGTCGATCCAGACCGGAAGCTGGGGCGGGCCTTGGTACTGGCCGGTGACCTCGACGCTGACCGACGCCGTGCGCGTCTGTCCCCGCCGGATCTCGCCCAGCGAGACCGGATCCGCCGAAGAAAGCACGACGGATGACGTCGCGGCCCGGAACCGGGCACGCACGTTCTGGGCCGTGCCGGCACCCAGGTTCTCCACCAGCGCCACCAAGGTGACCCGCTGGCCGATCGGAATGCGGCCAAGCGGCGCAGGCTCGCGACCTGGCGCCCTACTGCCGAAAACATCGACCCCCACGAGCTCGAGCTTGGGCGGCACGAAGGCCTGGGTCTGGAATGCCAGGCGAGCGGGAGATCCGTAGTAGCCGCCCGCGGCGTGGATCTCGAGCACGTACTCGGCGGTCTGGGTGGCCAGGCGGCGATCGGACGGCAACAGAATGTCGACCGAGGCCGTGGCTCCTGCTGCCATGTCCGGCGCCCCGACCTCGCCTCCTGGAGGCAATCCCGGGACCGGATCGAGGGCCTTGTAGCTCACCTCGATACCCGTCATCGGACGGTCCTCCAGATTGCGCAGCTCGACATGGATCCGCCCGGTCTCCTCGGCCTCAAGCACGCCGTCCGCCCGGGGCGACAGAAAGGTCGCAAGGTAGTCGAATGACGGGAGCAGGAGCTGCGGATCGAACGCCTGGAGCGGATCCGGCGTCGGCGAGGCCGGGCGGGGTGACGGCACCTGGACTCCCGGCTCGCTGGGAGCGGATAGCGCGGCTGGCCCCGCAGCCAGTACGGCCAAGGTCACGAAAAGCGCAAGAGACGGTCCACGCATGGCAGACCGTCATGTTACCTCACTCGGCGGCGATCACCCGCGTCCCGCGACTGGTCTTGCGCGGATGAAGGGGCTTGATCTCGGCTGGCGGTGCAACCAGACCGTGATCGCGGAGCGCGCCTAGGGTGTCCTCGTAACCCTTCTTTACATACTGCCGGATCAACTTGGGCTTGAAGAAACCCTCGAAAACATCGCCGCTCAGGGACGGCACCGGGAAGATT